>JAFQLO010000057.1 GCA_017414525.1 Clostridia bacterium
AATAATCGATAAGTTCATAGGGAAAGTGGACTACACGGAATATCACCCAGATTATCGTTGCCTTTGCGATAGGAATTACATTGAAAAAGTGCTAGCTTCTCTAGGGAAAAAGGAACTTGACGATATTATAGAAAAGGAAGGGCAAATCACGGTGGATTGCCAGTTTTGCAACAAAAAATATAACTTTACTAACGAGGACGTGGAGAGGTTTTTTAAATAAACTATGGGTGAAGTATTAACTTTTGACAATAGTGTTTTGCGATATAGAAACTTAGCGGAAGAACGCGCGGAGAAAGGTGATTTTCTCGGTGCGCTCTCCTTTTTGTTTTCTGCAAAAAGTATTGCTAAAAGTCACGAAGTCATAATGGATATAGCGTATATCTATTCAGATATGAGCCTTTTTGAACTCTCTAATAAATACTGGTTTTTATACCTTGACTGCGCTCCGAAGGAAAAACAAGCAATAGCTTACGAAGAACTTGCTATTAACTATTTTTATATGGATAACTACTGGGCGTCCAGTTACTGTTTTCATAAAAAACTCGACGTTGACGGGTATATTACCAAAGAGGGGCTTGACAAGGAAATTATAGATTTTTTCTCTGGCGAAGAGATGAAAAAATCAGCGTATAGGCTGGTTTATCCTTTTGACCGTGTAGACTATTCTCGCGATGAAAAAATTGCCAAGCATTTTTTGGCTATCGGTGCGTTTGAGGAGGCTAAAAAGCCACTTCAATCTATCCCGCCTGAGTTTAGGTCGATTGACGCTAGTGGGGAACTTGCGCTTGCAAATTATATGGTTGAAAACTTGGACGAGGCGGAAAAGGTTTGCCGTGAATCGCTTAAAAATCACGGTGAGAACGTCACGGCATATTGCCATTTATCAACCGTTTATAATATGCGAAAAGATGAGGAAAACGCGGAGTTTTACTATCAAAAAGCGCTTTCCGTAAGAAAGGGTGAAAAGGGCGAGGAATATAATTTAGCGACTTGTGCTATCGAGAGAAACGACCACGTCAACGCCAACCTTTCCTTAAAACAGATTCTAGAAGATAGACCGTACGAGGCGACTATGCGTTTTTTCTACGCAATATCATTTTTGAACCTAGGAAAATACGAAAGGGCGTTAGATGAATTTAAGACTTCATATAGAATTAACCCTGACGATAGGGTGGTTTATTACTACTTAAAAAGCACGGAGGCACTTTTATCTGGCGATAAAACTTTGGAGAGATATTTGCCAGTAAAATACGAAAAAGAACTCCCACAACAAGTGGAAAAAGAGTATAGTGAACTGCTAAAAAAACTCACGACAGAACCCTTAAAAATGGAGTTTTATATCAAAGATAAAAGGGTTAGGCAAGCGATAGAATGGGGGATATTTTGCGGTAGCGAACAAGCACCAAAAGACGCTGTTTTCGCTCTTTCTAACGCATACGGAAAGTACGCTAAAGAATTGATAAGGAAAACGCTTTTAGATCCCGAGATTAAAGAGGAAATTAAGCGCGTCTTAATTTACGTTTCAATAGTGTCGGGTGTAAAAGAAAAATTCGGCGTTACCGTCGGCAGTTTTTATCTAAAAATTAAGCCTAAAAAATTAAAGTGCGAAAGAGCGGACGACGGTGCAATTTATTTTTCTGCTTATGCGCTCTGTATGGCGAGAATGGTGTTTTTTGAAGCGGAAAATCTCGATAGAATCGGTAAGGAAATCGATAAGATTTATCTTAAACTCTCTAAGGTTATAAGCGAGGCGGAAGTATCCAACGAGGAACTTGCCGCACTGCTCGTTTCCGAGTGCGAGTTTAAGTGGATAAAGAAAGATAACGACGTTATGAAACTATTTGAAATAACGGCGGAAAAACTTAAAAAATTAAAGGCAATATATAGAGGAGAAAATTATGATTAAAGTCATTGATATCGACGAACTTTTTGATAAATATATTTCTGATTTCGTGTATGGAAACATAGGCAAAATTAAACCTGAAGAAATTGAAAACGAAATTCCTAAACTTTACGAAAAGTTTGGCGACGCACCCTTAAAGGAACTCGGCGGGAAAACGCCTAATTCTTTCTACAAAGATTATAAAGGGGAAGAGCTTGTCGAGTGCTTAAAAGAGCACTTAAAAACTGGTGTTTCCGTGCCTGACTTCTTGTGTGAGGCGATAACCGCTGACGGTAAAAACGAGGACGCTTTATTCAAGGCGTTAAAAGAAGAAGAGGACGAGGAATTAGTCATCTATCTTATGAATATGCTAGGCGAAATCGGCTCTAAAAAAGCAAAGGATATTTATCTAGAATTTGCCCTTTACGAGGATAGGGAAAGCGTAAGAGAACTAGCTACCGAACTTCTTTGCGATATGGCGGAAGAGGTCAAAGAATCAATACTTTCTCATTTTGAGGACGCGACTAACGAGAGAAAGGCGGGATTAACGGAAATTCTTTCCAACTGCAAGGGTGACGATAGAGTGTTTGATATCCTTGCTAAGGAGTTCGCGCTTAACCAAAACAATATCCCGATGTACGCAAACTTTCTTGCAAAATACGGCGACGAACGCGCGATACCGTTACTTATCGCCGCCATTGAAAACGAGAAGATTAAGTATTCAGACTTTGAGGAACTCCGCTTTGCGATAGAGGCACTAGGCGGCACTTACGATAAAGAGCGCGATTTTTCATCTGACGTAACCTATAAAAAAATTCGCAAGATGAAAAACACCAAGTTGATGAATTAGTTTTTGCTTTTCGAGGTTATAATTCCTCTTTAATGGACGATAATAACTATAAAAACCACGGAGGTTATTATATGTCTAAAAAGAAAAAGAATAAAGTTCAAAAACTAACTGACGAGCAGTATAACGCTTATTTAATGGCGTTAAAGGACGAAGTTCCACCCAAAATCGTTAGGGAAACTCAATCGGAATAGAAGTGGAAAGTTCTAGGCGTTTTAGGCTTAGAACTTTTTTCGTGAAAGCGTTTGTGTTTTTATGCTAAATGTGGTAGAATATACATAATACTAATCTATTCGTTGGAGGAAGTATGATTGAGATAAGAGAAGTGAAGGGCAGAAGGGATATGCGCAAATTCGCAAAATACCCCGTTGAACTTTATAAGGATTGCCCTTATTACGTTCCTTCGCTAAGGAGCGACGAGATTGCAACCTTTAATCCAAAGAAGAATTTTAATTTAGCGAATAACGATTGTAAGGCGTTTTTGGCGTATAAAGATGGTAAAATCGTCGGAAGAATCGCAGGACTTATTAACAAAAAAGATAACGAACTCACTGGGAAAAAGTATATTAGATTTTCCCGATTTGAATGTATTGACGACGAGCAAGTGTTCAGGGCACTACTCGGCGCGGTTGAAAAATTCGGCAAAGAGAACGGTATGGAAATTATTCACGGACCTTGGGGGTTTAACGATACCGATAGAGAGGGAATGTTAACCGAGGGGTTCGATAAGAGAAGTACCTATTCGACCAACTATTACTACCCATACTTCCACGAGAGAATGGAGAGTTTGGGGTATGAGGACGAGTCTAAGTGGCACGAGAGAAGTTTTACTATTCCCGACGTTCCCTACGAGAGAATAACCTCTTTTTGCGATAAGTTAAAAGACAAACTAAAAGTCGTTGACGTAAGCGAAACGATGAGCTTAAAAAAGATTATTAAAAATTACGGGGTTAAACTTTTCGATACCTTGAACGAGGCGTACGCGCATCTTGATGGATACGTTCCTATCGTTGGGAAATCGGTTGATAACGTTCTTTCCCAGTTTGCTACGATAGTAAATTTGAGGTACGTCAGTATTCTCGTTGATGAAAACGACGACGTCGCAGCCTTTGGTATAGTGTTGCCGTCTATTGCAGATTCCTTGGTAAAACACCGTGGAAAACTTTTCCCGTTAGGTTTTATCGACGTGCTTAAGGATATCAAAGCACCGAAAGAACTGGAAATGGCACTCATCGGCGTAAAGAAAAAGTATAAAAACACGGGTATCAATTCACTCGTTATCAACAAGATAATGAAGAACGTTATTGCTGACGGTATAACGCACATTGAATCAAACCCGTCGCTTGACGATAATTATAGTATTCAGCAACAATGGAAGTTCGCTGATAGCGAGATAATTAAACGCCGCCAAACTTATAAGAAAAAGATAGAGGCATAAATACGACAAAACCACGCAAAGTTTGCGTGGTTTTTTAGTTAAAATAAAGATTTTAACCTAACTTTTAAGAAAGTGTTCTAAAAGATAGTTTAATTTTGTTGAAAAATAAGCCGTTTAATGTTATAATATACGAGTATAATTTTAAATAATAGCGAAGGTGCGATTATGAAAAGGACAGAACTTAAGAAAATTTTCACTTCTCCCGAAAAGTTCGGGAATGAGACTGTTACCGTTTGCGGTTGGGCAAGAACTATTAGAGATAGCAAATCTTTTGGTTTTATCGAACTTAACGACGGTTCGTATTTTAAGAATTGCCAGATAGTTTTCGATAGAGAAAAGGTGGCTAACTACGATGAAATTGCTAAGCAGAACGTAGGCGCGTGCTTAAAAGTTACGGGTAAACTCATTTTAACACCCGAAAACAAGCAGCCCTTTGAAGTTAACGCGGATAGCGTTGAGGTTTTGGGAACTTCCACTCCCGATTATCCCTTGCAGAAAAAGCGTCATACTTTGGAGTTTCTCCGCACGATGCCACATTTAAGACCTAGAACTAACGTGTTTAACGCGGTGTTTAGAATTCGCAGCGAAGCGGCTTTTGCAATTCACTCTTTCTTTAACGAGAGGGGATTCGTTTACGTTCACACTCCCATCATTACTGGTAGTGACTGCGAGGGCGCAGGTGCAATGTTCCAAGTAACCACGTTGGATCTCGATAACGTTCCACTAGATGACGGAACTACCGATTACACCAAAGACTTCTTTGGTAAAAAGTCAAGCCTTACCGTTTCTGGTCAGCTAGACGTTGAGAACTTTGCGATGGCGTATTCAAATGTTTATACATTTGGACCTACGTTTAGAGCAGAGCACTCTAACACCGTTCGTCACGCCGCGGAATTCTGGATGATTGAGCCTGAAATGGCTTTTGCCGATCTCTCTGACGATATGGACTGCGCAGAGGCTATGGTTAAATATATTATCGAGAGAGTTATGACTACCTGCGAAGAGGAGATTAAGTTCCTCAATCAGTTCGTAGACAACGGACTTATCGAAAGACTTAACAACGTTAGAAGTAACGAATTTAAGCGTCTTACCTATACGGAGGCAATAGAAATTCTCGAAAAGGTTAAGGATAGATTTGACGCTCCCGTTTACTGGGGGGTGGATCTTCAGAGCGAGCACGAGCGTTATATAACCGAAGAAGTGTTCAAAAAGCCGGTGTTCTTGACCGATTATCCCAAGGAAATCAAGGCGTTCTATATGCGCCTTAACGACGATAAGAAGACGGTTGCTGCAAGCGACCTTTTAGTCCCCGGAATCGGCGAACTCGTCGGCGGAAGCCAGAGAGAAGAGAGAATGGAAATCTTAGAGCAGAGAATGGCTGAATGCGGACTTAATAAGGAAGACTATAAGTCTTACCTCGACCTCCGTAAATTCGGTGGCGTAACTCACTCTGGATTTGGTCTAGGCTTTGAAAGAATGATTATGTACTTAACTGGTATTGCAAACATTCGTGACGTTCTTCCTTTCCCGAGAACGGTTGGAACTTTAGAAAATTAAGAGGAAATTATGAAGATATTGATTGATGCTTTCGGCGGTGATAATTCCCCGAAAGCGGTTATTGAAGGAACGGTCGACGCGCTTAAAGAGAATAAAGACTTTACCGCCGTTTTGGTGGGCGATAAGGAAAAGCTCGATAGCCTTTTAAAAGAGTTTGATTACGATAAAAGTAGAGTGGAAATTCTCCACGCGCCCGACGTTATCACTTGTGAGGAAGAACCTACCGTCGCAATCAGAAGAAAACCTGAAAGCTCTATTTGTGTGGCTTTTAAGGAACTTAAAGAAAATCCCGAGGCAAAAGCGTTTGTTTCGGCGGGATCTACTGGTGCGGTTTTGGTCGGTGCAACATTAAAACTAGGCAGAATCAAGGGGGTTAATCGCCCCGCGCTCTGTCCTATTCTTCCCACGGCACAAGGGGATAAGAGGGTGCTTTTAATGGACTCGGGTGCAAACGCCGACTGCAAGGCTATTAACCTCTTCCAGTTTGCGCTTATGGGAACGGCTTACGCAGAGGCGTTAGGCATAGAGAATCCCAAAGTTGCCCTTCTTTCTAACGGTACGGAAGACGAAAAGGGCAATATGCTTAACCACGAGGTTTTCCCTATGTTAAAGCAAGCGAAAGGCATCAATTTCGTGGGCAATATGGAGGCGAGAGAGATCATTTCTGGCGATATTGACCTCGTCGTAACCGACGGCTTTGCGGGCAACATCGCTATTAAAGCAATCGAGGGTGCGGTTTCTAACCTTATGAAGATTATTAAGGGTTCTATCTACTCTTCAACCAAAGGTAAACTAGGTGGATTATTGCTTAAAAGCAACTTCAAGGAGTTGAAGAAAACTCTTGACTATAATAATTACGGCGGAGCGTTATTCCTCGGCGTAAACAAAGCGGTTATTAAGGCTCACGGCTCGTCTGGAAGAGAGGCGTTTAAGGCGGCGGTTCTTCAGGCGGTGCGCTATGCTGACTTCGATATTGCTGATAAGATTACCGAAAAGCTTTCTATGCAGGATAGCGGAGAGGAAAAGGCAGAATGAGCATTTTCGATATAGACGCTTGCGAGGCTAAAATAGGATATTCTTTTAAGGATAAAATGCTTCTTCGTAAGTGTTTCACGCACTCCTCGTACGCAAACGAACACGGGCACGAAAACAACGAACTTTTGGAGTTTTTTGGCGATTCAATATTAGAATTTGTCGTAACCGAATACCTTTGCTCTAACGCAAAAGGCGACGAGGGGAAGCTCACTAAAGAACGTGCGGACATCGTTTCGAAAACACCTCTTTTAGAGGCGATTAGAAGGCTGGACGTTTACGAGTTCGTTATGTTGGGGCGCGGGCAGGAAAAATCGATTTCTCTTGACGATAAACTATATTCAAGTATTTACGAAGCGTTGGTTGCGGGAATTTATCTCGACGGCGGAATGGCTGCGGTAAAGAAGTTTATCCAAAGGACGCTAATCTCTATTTACGAAGAGAAAAAGGCGGGCGAAGAAAAGGTTAAGGGCGTTGGAAAGGCTAAGACGGTTTTTCAAGAATACGTTCAAAAGATGAAACTTGGCAGTATAACCTATCAAACGCTTTCAAAGAGCGGACCCGACCATTCGCCACATTTTAGGGTGGCTGCACTCTTAAACGGAAAAATTCTTTCCGAGGGAGAGGGTAAAAGCAAAAAAGAGGCCGAAGCACGAGCAGCGGCTGTCGCATTAAAGATAGTTAAAAAATCACAGGGTGGTAAAAAATAGTGAATTTCGAAAAGGTGGAAATTTACGGATTTAAATCGTTTGCCGATAAAGCGGAAATCAAATTCGGTAACGGAATAACGGGCATAGTCGGACCTAACGGTTGCGGTAAGAGTAACGTTGCCGACGCTATTCGCTGGGTGCTTGGCGAACAGTCTGCAAAGACGTTGAGAGGTTCAAGCATGCAGGACGTTATCTTTAGCGGTACGCAGGGAAGAAAATCGCTTTCTTACTGCGAAGTTTCGCTATACTTCGATAACTCTACCAGAATGTTTAGTATTGATTACAACGAACTAATAATTACCCGTAAACTTTTCCGCAGCGGTGAGAGTGAGTATTATATCAACAAACAACCCGCAAGACTTAGGGATATCGTCGAACTCTTGCACGAATGCGGTATCGGTAAAGAGGGTTATACCATTATCGGACAGGGTAAAGTTGAAGAGATTATGTCGGCAAAACCCGAAGACCGCCGTATGATTTTTGAAGAGGCAACTGGTATTGCCAAATTTAAAACGAGAAAGAACGAATCTGAAAGAAAGTTAGAAAGAACACACGAAAACCTCGTTAGATATCTTGATATTTTGAGTGAGATTGAAAACCAACTTGCGCCGTTAGAGCGTCAGGCGGAAAAGGCCAAGCAGTTTAACGAACTTTCTGAAGAGCTTAAATTCCACGAACTCAACACTTATATTGCAAAAGTTGACGGTGTTGAGAGCGCAAAGGGTAAAATTTATTTAAAGATTAAGGGAATTGACGAGCAGAGCGAACTCCGCCAAAAAGAGTTTACCGACGCGCAGAAGGAATACGATAAGATATTTTCTGATATTTCCGAGGCTGATAACAAGCTTAAAACGCTTAACGATGAACTCTTGGAAAAGCGCGTAAGTATGGAAAAATCATCTGGCGCAAAACAGCTTTACGAGCAGAAAATCGTCTACTTAAAAGGGCAAATTGAAAGAGCGGAAAAAGAGATTGAACAGAACGCTCAACTTATAGAGAACTGCAAGCACTCGTTTAGCGATGGAGAAAAGCGTGTTAACGAGATTAAGGAACAGTTGGAAAGTGCGCAGGAAAAGGCGGAAAAACTCTCAAGAAGACTTTTAACGCTCACAGAAAAGATTGCGCTAGGTGAAGAGCTTGCCTCCGAGAGTCACAAAAAGGTTATTGAATCTATCGAGTCGCTCTCCGATATTAAACTTAATGCTGGCACTATGTCTATCGAAAAGAGCAATCTTACCGAAAAACTCGTTGAGCTTACCGATAAACTTGATGCTTTATCCGTTAAACGAGAAGGATACTTTAACGAAAAGGATAAGAGAAACAAGAATATCGACGAGCTTGATAGGAGTGTTTTCGACCTAAAAAATAAAATCGAGGACAAAGAGAACGAAGTTAGAAACTGCAACGAAGAAGTTGCTAAGATGGATAACTCTATCTATACGCTTAACTCGGTTATCACCACCCTCGTTACAAAAGATAACTTCTATAAATCACTTAAAGATAACTACGACGGATATGCTCCTGCGGTTAAATCGCTGTTAAATAGGGCGAAAGAAAATCCGGAACTTAAAAAGAGAATTAAGGGCGTAGTTGCAGAACTTATTAAGAGCGAGAAAAAGTACGATATCGCGCTGGAAACTGCACTTATGGCGGCTGCTCAAAACGTAGTTACCGCAACGCCGGACGAGGCAAGATATCTTATTGAGTACTTAAAAGTTAATAAACTTGGAAGAATAACTTTCTTGCCCATAACTTCGGTTAAAAAGAGAGAACAGAACCCGTCGGTTACCGCTGCTCTAAAAGAACGCGGTGCGCTCGGCGTTGCTGATAAATTGGTAACTTACGATAAGCAGTATGAAAGTGTAATTTCCAACCTTTTAGGCAACACTCTTATCGTTGATACTCTCGAAAACGCAACTAGAATTGCCGATAAATATCGTTTCTCGTTTAAGATGGTTACTCTTGACGGTGACGTGTTTACCACGCAAGGCGCGATGACTGGTGGTTCTAGAAGAACTGATACAGTTGGACTACTTTCTAGCGACCGCAAGATAGAGGATAACGCGGCACTTCTTGAAGAAAAGAAAGGGGAGATGACCGTTCTTAAGAGTAAGAAAACCTCCCTTGAACAAAGTAGAGACGTTGCGCTTAACGACCTCACTATGCTTGGCGACTTATATAACGGAAAACGTCAAGAAATTCTCATTGAGAGGGAAAAACAGGCGGTAGTTGAACAAGCACTTATCGATATCGGAAAAGATATTGAAAACGTGACTGACCTTATCGACGTGGTTAAGGAAAAACTTCAAAAAATCGACGCTGATTTCGAACTTGCTCAAAGCGGCGGAAAGAAACTTCAAGCGGATAGAGAAAACGCTGCTCTTAACGCTGATAAGCAACAGGCGGAATACGACGCGCTTAGAAAAGAAAGAGATTCTCTTGCACAAGAAAGCACGGCTCTTCAAGTAAAGATTACCGAACTTAAGGGCGAAATGAGTGCAATCCAAGCGGAAGATTCTAGACTTTCTAGCGTTATCGTTGAAACGGAAAAGACGAATATCGGACTTGTTAACAGCAACAAAAATGCGGAAGAGATAATAGAGGAACTCCGCCGTGAGCAGGAGAAAGTCGCTCTTTCTAAGGCTGAACAAGACTATATTAATAGTATCAGAGATAAAATTGAGAGCATTGAGGATAACAAGAGCAAACTTCGTGAAAACCTCAACGCTAACGACGAAAAGAAACAATGGCTTACTAACGCTATATCTGAACTTTCTGAAAAGAAACACGCTGAAGAAATTGCGCTCGCAAAAATTGACTCAGACTTAGAGTATTTGCAGCAGAGCGTTTGGGAAGATTATCAAGAAACTTACGAAACTGCGGTTAAATCTAAAGCGGAAAATTACGACGCTGTGGTCGGTGAGCAAGAAATAGCGAGAATTAGAAAGAAACGCAGTTCTCTAGGTGCTATTAACGCGACGGCTATTGACGACTTTAAGGCGCTTAAAGAACGTTATGAAGAAATGACCACTCAAAAGGAGGACTTGGAAAAAGCAGAGGCTGATCTTAAAGAGGCTATCGATAAGATTAAGGCGGAAATGCTCACCCAGTTTGACGAAGGGTTTACTACCATCAACGAGAACTTCCAGAGGATATTTAAGGAGCTTTTCGGCGGTGGAAGAGCTATGCTTCAAATGGATTATTCGGAAGTGGAGGATAGACTTGAGGCAGGCGTTGAAATCGTTGCAGAACCCCCGGGAAAGAAACTCCAAAAACTTTCACTCCTTTCTGGTGGCGAAAAGGCGTTAACTGCAATAGCAATATTGTTCGCAATTTTAAAACTTCGCCCAATGCCTTTCTGCGTGCTTGACGAAATAGAGGCAGCACTTGACGAGGCTAACGTTGATAGATTTGCAAGATATCTTAAAAAGTTTAGTCAAGATACTCAGTTTATCGTCATCACCCACAGAAAACCCACTATGGAACTCGCGGACGCTCTATTCGGCGTAACTATGCAAGAAAAAGGTGTTTCTAAAACGGTATCAGTTAAGCTTGCAGACGTGGCGGAAATTACTGGGGATGCAACTCTCGCTTAAAAACGCCTAATAAACTTCGTTATGCTGCGTTTCTGCTCGCAACTTGCGACCTCGATAACCAACAAGGTTTATCTCGTCCGCTCGTTGGAGCGAGCCTTGCCTAACTCGTTTCTTAGTCGTTTTTACAAAATGCTCTGTGTGCGGTGCAATACTGCGTTAAAAGGATTATTTATGGGATTATTTAGTAAAATTAAAGCCGTTCTCTCCAAAACGAGGGACGGCTTATCAAAAAAACTTAATGAACTTTTCGCAAAAGATAAGATAGGTGACGAGTTTTATGACGAACTCGAAGATATTTTAATCTCTGCGGACGTTTCCGTTCAAACTACTATGGAAATCGTCGAGGAGATTAAGGACACCGCTATTAAAGAAAAGTGCAAAGACAAAGAGTACGTAATTGACCTCTTGAAAAAAGAACTTTTCGATAGTATTGATTATGCGGAAAAGGTGGAAATTAAAACTCCCGCCGTTATAATGGTCGTTGGCGTAAACGGCGTTGGTAAGACTACTACCATAGGTAAACTTGCCAACAAGTTTAACAAGGAGAAAAAGAGCGTAACTATCGCCGCGGCAGACACTTTTAGAGCGGCTGCTGCCGATCAATTAACCGTTTGGGCGGAGCGCGCTGGCGTTAGAATTATAAAGCACGCTGAGGGTGCGGATGCGTCTGCCGTCGTTTTTGACGCCATTGATTCTTGCAAGGCTAAAAAGACGGACGTTTTAATTATCGACACCGCTGGTAGACTCCACGTTAAGGCTAACCTTATGGAAGAACTTAAAAAGATGGATAGGGTAGTTAAAAGAGAATACCCCGAGGCTAATTTTTATAAACTCATCGCTCTCGACGCTATGACGGGGCAAAACGCCTATAACCAAGTGGAAACTTTCAACGAGGCGGTTGGGCTTGACGGTATAATTTTAACCAAGCTCGACGGCACGGCAAAGGGCGGTTTTATTATCTCCCTTTCTTATGAACTTGAAATTCCCGTTTGCTACGTTGGAACTGGCGAAAAGATTGACGATATCGAAGATTTTAACGCCGAAGAATTCGTCGAAGCAATGTTTTAATGAGTTTAAATGAATTTAGTTTGATTGTTAAGTAAAAATGCTTGACAAGCGACTGTCTAATATGTATAATATCAAGGTGTAAAGCAAAAAATCTTTACACCTTTTGGTTTTTTATGGAAAAAGATTTTGAATACGTTGAACTTTTTGAAATTTATAAAGACCTTTTGACGGATAAGCAGAGAGAACTTTTTTCCTCTTATTATCTTTTTGACCTCTCGTTGTCGGAGATTGCCGACGTTGAGGGCGGGAGTAGGCAGAGTGTGTACGACGCCGTTAAAAAGGTCAAAATTAAACTCAGCGAATACGAAAAAATTTTAGGCGTTCAAGAAAAAACTAAAAGATTGGAAGAGGTGGCAAGCCTTACTAAGGATGAAAACACTGCAAGGGCGATAAGGGAGATTATTGAAAGGTAATGGCGTTATTTTCAGGACTTTCCGAAAAACTTAACCACATATTCTCAAAACTTACCAAGCACGGTAGGCTCACCGAACTTGAGATTAAGACGGCTATGCGTGAAGTGCGCATCGCGCTTTTAGAGGCGGACGTTAATATCTCGGTAGTTTAATCGTTTGTAAACCGCGTTTCCGAAAGGGCGATAGGTCAAGAAATATTAAAGAGTTTGAGCCCTACTCAACAGGTTATCAAGATAGTAAACGAAGAACTTATTGACCTTATGGGTAGTGCAAACAGTAAACTCGGTGTTTCTAGCAATCCTCCGACGGTCATTATGATGTCAGGTCTTCAAGGTGCTGGTAAAACCACGCTCGTTGGAAAACTCGGTATGATGCTTAAAAAGCAGGGCAAAAAGCCACTCCTCGTTGCGTGTGACGTTTATCGTCCGTCAGCAATCAATCAGCTTAAAGTAGTTGGTGAAAAGGCTGGTTGTGAAGTTTTTGAAAGAGGGCAAGGCAACCCTGTAAAGATAGCAAAAGAAGGTGTCAGCCACGCTAAGTCGTTTGGGTTTGACACGGTAATAATAGATACCGCTGGTCGACTTCAGATTGACGAAGTTTTAATGAAAGAACTTGAGGAAATCAAGGCAGAGGTTAACCCCGAAGAAATTCTTTTGGTAGTCGACTCAATGACTGGTCAAGTTGCGGTAGAAGTTGCGGATACTTTCAATAAGCGCCTTGAAGTTACTGGTTTAGTGTTAACCAAGCTTGACGGCGATACTAGAGGCGGTGCAACCCTCTCTATGAAAGCGGTTACCGGTAAGCCTATTAAATTCTGTTCTGTTGGTGAAAAGCTTGGCGATTTAGAGCCGTTCTATCCGGACAGAATGGCGAACCGTATCCTCGGTATGGGCGACGTTTTGACGCTTATTGAAAAGGCGCAAGATGCGGTTACCGAAGAGCAAGCCAAAAAGATGGAGAAAAAGTTCCGAGAAAACTCCTTCACTTTGGATGATTTCCTTACCCAGTTTGAAACTATGAGTAAGATGGGCGGGATTTCCTCGGTTTTATCAATGCTCCCAGGAATGGGCAGTAAGATAAAGATTAAGGAGGGGGATATCGACGAGAGTAAAATGCTTTCCATGAAAGCGATTATTCAATCGATGACTATGCGTGAGCGTGAAAATCCTCAGATAATAAATTCTTCAAGGAAGAACAGAATTGCTTTGGGTAGCGGAACTTCCGTTCAGGAAGTTAATAGAGTGCTTAAACAGTTTGAGCAGACTAAGCAAATGATGAAACAAATGAAAAACAACCGTATGTTTAGGTTTTAATTCTTAAATGAAAGGTTGATTAAATAGTTAAAAATAAAAAATATATAAAACCATTACAAGGAGAAAAGAAAAATGGCAGTAAAAATGAGATTGACCAGAATGGGCGACAAAAAATCACCCTTCTACCGTATCGTAGTAACCGATTCAAGAAACGCGCGTGATGGAGCGTATATCGACAAAGTTGGTCACTATAACCCCACCACCGTACCCGCAGAAATCGTTATCGACGAAGCACAGGCAAAAGATAGGATCGCT
>JAFQLO010000058.1 GCA_017414525.1 Clostridia bacterium
AAATATTTTAGGTCCTATAATGAACAACCTTGGAAATATACTCTACGTTTTGATTGCTTTCGTCGGCGGACTTTTGGTTTTCTATCAAATCCCCAACCTTACGATTACTGGTTTTCAGCCGTTATACGCGGGTGGACAGTTAACCTTCCTCGCAACTATTATGGCATTCTTACCGAGAAGCAAACAGTTTACCGGTAACGTCAACCAAATATCACAGCAGATAAACTCTATCGTTATGGGTCTTGCAGGTGCGTCAAGGCTATTTGAACTTATGGATCAAGTTCCAGAGACTGACGACGGTTACGTTACTCTAGTTCGTTGCAATATCACTGAGGACGGAACAATTACCGAAACGGAAGAACGCACTGGGCATTGGGCGTGGAAACATCCACACAAAGCAGACGGAACTATCACCTACACCGAACTGAAAGGCGATATTCAGATGTTTAACGTAGACTTTGGTTACGTTCCCGAAAAAATCGTTCTTCACGACGTTTCTCTCTATGCGCACCCCGGTCAAAAAATTGCTTTCGTAGGCGCGACTGGTGCTGGTAAAACTACTATCACTAACCTTATTAACCGCTTTTATGATATCGCAGACGGAAAAATTCGCTATGATGGAATAAATATTAATAAGATTAAAAAAGCCGACCTTAGAAAATCTTTGGGTATCGTTTTGCAAGACACCAACCTTTTCACCGGTACGGTTATGGAAAATATTCGTTACGGCAGACTTCCCGCTACCGACGAAGAATGTATCGAGGCGGCTAAACTTGCTTACGCGCACGACTTCATAACCCGTCTACCCGACGGTTATAACACAATGCTTACCGCTGACGGTGGCAACCTTTCACAAGGTCAAAGACAGCTTCTTTCTATCGCTAGAGCAGCGGTAAAAGACGCGCCCGTTATGATAATGGACGAAGCGACTTCCTCTATCGATACCAGAACGGAACTTTTAGTTCAAAAAGGTACGGATAGACTTATGCAAGGCAGAACGGTTTTCGTTATTGCACATAGACTTTCCACCGTTAGGAACTCTGACGTTATAATGGTTTTAGATCAAGGTAAGATTATCGAGCGCGGTTCACACGAGGAACTTATCGAAAAGAAAGGAAAATATTATCAATTATATACTGGAGCGTTTGAACTTGAATAAAAAATGTCTTCTCTGCCCTAACGGCTGCAATATTGATAAAACTAAACAAAAAGGATTATGCGGTACGGATAACGATATCCGTATCGCAAAATATTATCTCCACCCTTTTGAAGAACCAGTTATTAGCGGAACGCGTGGTTCAGGAACGGTGTTCTTTTGTGGCTGTTCGCTTAAGTGCGCTTTTTGCCAGAACTTTGAACTTTCCCGCAATCTTAGAGGAAAAGTTATTAAGCCAAGCGAGCTTGCTGAAATTTTTAAGGACTTAGAATCGAAAGGAGCGCACAATATTAACCTCGTTAACCCCACTCATTATTCTGATAAAATAGTCGAGGCGTTTAAGATTTACAGGCCAAAAATTCCAGTAGTTTATAACACTCACGGATACGAAAGGATAGAAATTCTTAAAGTAATGAACGAATACGTTGATATTTATCTTCCCGATATGAAGTTTTTCTCTCCCACTCTCTCAAAACGGTATACTGGAAAAGCCGATTATTTTGAAGTGGCAAGTAAAGCACTTGAATTTATGATAGAATCAAAGCCGACTGTTTTTAATGAGAATAATATGATGACTCAAGGCGTTATCGTTAGGCACTTAGTTCTTCCCCAAGCAACATCTGACAGCAAAAAAATTCTCGACTGGTTTAAGCCGTTAGATAAAAATGCGTTCATAAACGTTATGAGTCAGTATACGCCGTTCGGTGATGTTGAAAACTTCCCGGAACTTCAACGAAAGTTAACCAAGAGAGAATACGATAACGTTATTGATTACGCCATTTCGTTAGGAATAACTAATATGTATTACCAAGAGCAACAAAGTGCGGACGAAAAATATATTCCCTCTTGGGATTATTAAAAAAGGCTTGTGAAATTTTTCACAAGCCTTTCTGTTATATATCGCTTATTTCTTCAATCTTTATTACTTTAAGTCCTTTTCTTTCAGCATAAGATTTCTTGCGTTCTGGAAGTTTAAGCCAAGGGAATTTATCTTTATTCCTATATAGCACCATCAACGCCATCAATAGCACTATAACACAAACTATTAAGATTATTAACCAGCTCGGGAATGTTTCTCCCTTAACGCCTTCCCACATATCGTTTATATCCATAAGCGTCTCACTGGAAAAATTGCTCATTATAGCACATCTTTCCACGATTTCTGCCGTTGGATACTGAGCGATAAGCCTTCCAAATCCTTCCTCAGAAACTGTTACGGTATAATCGCCCTCACCGAAAAAGTAAGATAAGTCAACGAGCACTCCCTCGCCTTCTTCTAAATCTTCACTTTCATCAAACCAGCCGAGCACCACTTCGCTAAAGATGTCCGTTTGATATTCTTCGCCATTCTCGTCTTCAGCACTAAATTCTCCGCCGCCTATCATACTCGTATAACCAGTATAATTCATATTTCTATACACACTTTCAGGGCGAGAAATAAACTCCAAAAACTTATAAACTGCATCGTGATTCGTACTTCCTGAAGGCATAACGAATCCGTCAAACCAAATGTTGCTACCCTCCTCAGGAATACTATAACTTAAATCTCGAATATTTTCAACGAACGTTCCGTCGTCATCTTCAACTTCGCCCGCCGCCACGTCTATCGCATAGGCAGCGTCACCGCTCCAAGCGACGTAAGCGTAAATGTTTCCCAGAACGATGTCGTTCTTTCCACTATCAACTTCAAAGCCGTATAGCATAGGTTTGATTGAATTGAGTTTGTCACCGACGAGATTAATAGAATCTCTGTCTACTCTATTTAGAATTTCGCTAATTTCATCGTTGTTCTTCGATTGCTTTAATTGATCGCCGTAAACCATCGCTAGTCCAACGATATAAGAGTCTCTAACCGCGTCTTTAATAGTAATTTTATTGTCAAGCTCACTATTTGCAAAAACGCCGTCCCACGACGATACTTCTTCACTAGAAACGTACTCGGTGTTATACACCCAGCCCATAGTTCCCCACATATATCCGACCATAAATTCATATAAAGACGAACCTTTATATTCGCCGTTTTTAACCTTTAAGGAATCTAGCCTTTCCTTTATAAAAGGAGAAAGGTTATCTTCGTAGCCGTTAATCTTAGAAAAATCTAGCTTTTGAATTCTCCCTTCCTCAGCAAGTTTTTCTATCATATATTCGGACGGAACGACCAAATCGTAACTGTTTGGATTTATTACTAATTCGTTATAAAGATTTTCATTCGTGCCGTAAGTTGAATATTCAACGACTATTCCCGTTTCTTCCGTGAATTCGGTCAGTAGTTCCTCGTCTATATAATCTTCGCAGTTACACACTCTTAATACGCTTGTTTGTTCTTTACTTTCCGTGCAACCAAAAAGAGTAAAACAAGACGAAGTTAACATTAACGCCAAGGCAATTGATATAAACTTCTTCATACTATTTCGCCTCCTTCTTTTTGGTAGAAAGATTCTTAATAACCACTACTAATATTATTACGACGAATATTATAGCGGACAGTGCGCGAAGTGCCGGGAGCGATGAATTTGCGTTTGATTTAGCCATTGCGCCGTAAACGTAAGTTGAAATAGTATCAAACCCAGCCGGTTTAGTGTACGCTGATATTATATAATCGTCAAGCGACAAGGTTATTGATAGCATAAATCCGCTCAATATCCCCGGCAATATTTCTGGCAACACGATGCTGAATATTGCCCTAACTGGCGATGCGCCGAGATCAAGTGCTGCCTCGTATAGGTTGGGGTCCATTTGCTTTAACTTTGGAATTACCGATAAAACCACGAAGGGCGTAGTTATTACCAAGTGTCCTACTACTAATGCAAAATAAGAACGGCTTTCAGTAAATATAAAAGCAAACAATAATACCAACGCAACGGCAGTTACGATTTCTGCGTTTATAACGGGTATTCTTGACGCTGCGGAAACTCCTTTCCCGAACTTACCTCTACTGTAATATATTCCGATTGCGCCTAGCGTACCGAGTATCGTTGCTAAAACTGCGGCTATTAACGCCAAAGTTAAAGTATCCCAAACTATGGTCATAAGCGCAGAATCAGCAAATAGCTTTTTATATAGTTCAAACGAGAACCCTATTCTTAAGGCTTCAGAAATACTTACGATGGGCGTATCTACAAAACTGTAAAGAACCAACGTGAATATAGGCGCGTAAATAAAAAGCAATATAAGCGCAACGTAAAAGACTTGAAAAAACTTTTTCATTAGATATTAGTCCCCCTTACGTCGTCACTCTTAAATCCGCCGGTTACCCACATCGAAACGAGCATTATAACCAACAGAACCATCGCCATAGCAGAACCTAAATTCCAGTTTTGGAAGGTAGTAAACTGCTCGTCTATAAGTTTACCGATTATTGTTATAAGTCCGTTACCAAAAGTATCAGATATAACGTAACAAGTCATCGTTGGCATAAACACCATAGTTATTCCACTTGCTATACCAGACATTGAAAGCGGAAAAGTTACTTTGGTAAAAGTCTTAAAAGAACTTGCGCCTAGGTCTTTGCTCGCTTCAATTAAACTCTTATCCATCTTGATAAGAACCGTATATATAGGCAGTATCATAAAAGGCAAATAATCGTAAACCATACCGATTATGACGTTTACGTAATTGTTAAATCCAAACACACCGATTAGCGTTAAAAGATCTTTCATCGCCATCGCACGAAGAACGAAGTTTATCCACATAGGCATTATGAAAAGCATTAAAAGCGTTCCGCCTCTATTTAAGTTACTGCGAGCCAAAATGTACGCAACGGGATAGGCAATAACGATGCAAATAAGCGTGGTCGCTAAACCTATTAGCACGCTTATAATAACCGTCGTTATAGTGGTTGAACTTGTGAAAAACCTAACGAAATTAGCAAGCGAAAATCCCCCGTCCTTATCAGTAAACGCATAGAATACGATTAAAAGAAGAGGCAAAACTACGAACAAAGCCAAAAACAATCCGTACGGTATACACAATTGTTTTCTAGAAAAAGCAAACGAAAATTTGCGCGTTTTCTTTTCCTCATTTATAAATTTTTCCGTCATCTCTTAATCTCCTCTTTTAAGGAAAGTTTTATCTTTTCTTTTGGAATAATTACGCTTACCCTATCGTTTTCGTTCCAAGTATCTTCTGTATCAAAAACGAAATCCTCTTCATTCTCGTCAGTTCTAACGATAAGCTGATAGTGGTCGCCTTTATAAATCATAGAAACGATATTTCCACTTACGCCGCCAACGTCTTGCTCGTCGCTAATCTCTATATCCTTTAAGCCTACTTCTACGTTAACGTCAACGTCGGTCAAATCTATCTTTTCGCCTTCTGCGGTTATCAAATAACCCTCTTCGTCAACGAACGAACCTGGGTAAAGTTGTGTTACGTCGCACTCAAACTCTCCGTCACCAAAACATACGGTGTTTTTCTTGGTAATGTATCCGTCGTATTTATTAGACGAGAATTCCTTTTCCATAATGTGAATTAG
Source organism: Clostridia bacterium (assembly GCA_017414525.1). GTDB lineage: Bacteria > Bacillota > Clostridia > Christensenellales > Borkfalkiaceae > UBA1259. The sequence continues at coordinate 5,631 of JAFQLO010000058.1, forward strand.
ATCGGGCTTAATATCTAGGCTAACCTTTTCACCAACCTTTCTCTCAACGGTGTCTTGAATAACGATTTCAGTTTTACCAACCATCATTACCATCTCGTAGTGAACACCCTTAAAAATTGAACTTACGATCTTACCGTCAACCTGACCTTTGCCCTCGTCAAGCAAAACTACGTCCTCTGGGCGAACTACAACGTCCACTTTTTCGTTCTTTTCAAACTGGTCAACGCAATCGAAAACGTGGTTAATAAACTTAACTTTCTTATCCCCAACGATAGTTCCGCTAAAGATGTTGCTCTCGCCTATAAAGTCGGCAACGAAAGAGTTTTTAGGTTCGTTATAAATATCAGTCGGTGTTCCTATCTGCTGAATTACGCCGTCTTTCATAACGACTATGGTGTCACTCATAGTTAACGCTTCTTCTTGATCGTGCGTTACGTAAATAAAGGTTATGCCAAGTTTTTTGTGCATCTTTTTAAGTTCGAGCTGCATATCCTTACGCATTTTAAGGTCGAGTGCTCCCAAAGGCTCGTCGAGAAGTAGAATTTTCGGTTCGTTTACAATTGCGCGCGCAATAGCAACCCTTTGTTGCTGACCGCCAGAAAGAGTGGAAACGCTACGCTTTTCAAAGCCTTCTAAGTCTACCATTTTAAGAGCATGCTCAACTTTTTTAGCGATCTCACCCTTTGAAAGTTTTTCAATCTTTGTGATAGTGTTTTTGTTCTTATCCTCGTAAGTAACCTTAACCTTTTTAAGTTTTAATCCAAAAGCGATATTCTCGAAAACGTTTAGGTGCGGAAAAAGCGCGTATCGCTGGAAAACCGTATTAATAGGACGCTTATTCGGAGGAATATCCGTTATATCTTTGCCGTTAAGCAAGATTCTTCCGCCATTAGGTTTATCAAACCCGGCAATCATTCTAAGAGTGGTAGTCTTACCACAGCCTGACGGCCCTAAAAAGGTTATAAACTCTCCCTTTCTAACGTAAAAACTGACATTATCGACTGCTACCGTTCCGTCCTCGAACTCACGGAAAAGATTTTCGATTTCAATAATTTTTTCTGTTTTTCTTTGGTCTTCCATCGTTACACCTCTAATAAAAAAATAAAGCAAGCTACCGCTCGTAGCTTGCAAAAAGGTCTTAACTATAATACCGTGGCAACAAAACTTAATTTGCCCACGCGGAATTAAATATAGGTTTCCAGAGTCTATATAGCAACAATACTTTTACTACTCTTTATTGACCGTTTCACAAGTCTGCGAATTTCGCATTTTCGGTTATAAAGTAACCAACTTATAAAATTTGAGCTTTTAACTCAATCAATAAGGCGGTAAACCGCCACTCGGCAGTGGACCCGGCTGTCCGTATGGCCTATTACTCGTGTAGAGCGGTCCTATATTGGCTTGGAAAGACTCTTTCTTGATTCAATCCGTTACTATAATATAATATTTCCTCTTAGTTGTCAACTATTTTCATTAACATTTTAAATTTATCTTATCGCTTGTAAAATCCCACTGTTTTTAATTGCCTTATTAGTTTTTTGATTGTATAATAATATCGTAAAACGTTTGAGGTGGATTATTATGCCTTTTGAAGAAGTGTTGATTCAAGTAATCGGGTTCGTTGCAATAGCTTTTAACTTGATTGCCGTTCAATTTAATTCACACTTTAAGATAGTGTTTCTAAAAACCGTAGGTTCGTTTTTGTTCGGTGTGCAATATATATTCCTTGGCGCGTATACCGGCGTAGTTATGGAAGCGGTTGGTTGGATAAGGAATTTTACTTTTATGCATCTTGTTAAAAAGAACAAACCCACTAAGTTTTGGATTTTCTTTTTCTCCGCACTTACGGTTGTTTTGGGTACGATAACAATTATTTTAACTTGGAGTGGCACTGCTAAAATTAAGTGGACTACTGATGCAAACTTAGCTATGATTTTAATGGTAGCAATAAGCATTCTATCAATAATTGCGAAAGTTTTATCAACCGTCGCTTATGGAATTAACGACCCGCATAAAATTCGTATGCTCAACCTTCCTACTAGCGGTTGTTGGATAGTCTATAACTTCGTTGCTTTTTCACTCGCTGGGATCTTAAACGAGGCTATGACAATAGGTTCAATCATTATCGCTGAACTTAGATATAAAAAAAAGAAAGAAATTAAATAGAATTACATTGAAAAACCCCGCAATTCCACGCGGGGTTTTTTCTTACCAGTCGTCTTTTGGCGTTAATTTAATGTCGTCGTAATACTCAAAGTACTTTTCTTTTGAAGTTTGGTTGCGCTCATCCATCCACTCTTCTGGATAAGCAGCGTCCTCTTCTCTATTTTCTGATTCTCTCATTAAATCGTAGAGAGTTTTTCCTTTCTGCGGCATCTTTTAGCTCCTTTACAATTTGAACACTTTAACTTACAGTTCTTGGCGAATGCGAACCTAAACGCAAACACGAGTAACACGATTATTATACCAAGAATTAAAAAAATAATCAAGCCTTGAGCGGTACTAAAAATTAAACCTAAAGTATTAATAGCGAACGCAACTAAATACGCAACGGCAAACTCAAACAAAAGCATATAAATAACTAACCGCTTACTTTTCAGTTCGTTATATGCCTGACTAACGCTAGACACGCAAGGCGGTGCTAAAAGCACAAACGCGCAAAATGAATACACGGAAAATAAGCTTTGAAAAATATACGACGGTTCACTCGTTAATAACGCCAAAGTTTCAATCACCGCTTCTTTTGCAAACGTTCCTGATAGAATTGCAACCGATGCTTGCCAGTTGCCAAACCCTAGCGGATAGAAAATCCATTTTAAGGCGCTACCAATAGTATAGAGAAAACTTAGCTCAATATTGCTACCTACGTACCCTCGTGCGCCAAACGAACTAAGCACCCATAATGCGACGGAAATAATAAATATTATTGAACCGACCTTTAACAAATAGTCTTTAATCTTTTCAATTATAACCTCAAAAATCACCTTTATTCTAGGAAGTTTTAGCGTTGGAATTTCCAAGAGAAATACTGAGTTTTCCTTGCGCTTTTTGGAGAAAAAGCTAAGTATTCTACCAAACATAATCACACAAAAAATCCCTAGAAAATACATAGCGGTTGCGAGTATTGCACTACCTTCAAAAAAAATTGATGAAAACCAGCCGAATACTGCCATCTTTGCACCGCACGGCATAAACGGAGAAAGGAAGATTACCGAACGTTTTTCATTTTCCCCGTCAATAGTCCTACTCGCCATAAGCCCAGTTACCGTGCAACCCGTGCAAAGCATCATTGGAATAAATGCTTTCCCGCTAAGGCCAAAAAACGAAAATAATTTATCGATAATAAAAGCCGCTCTCGCAGAATAGCCACTCTCTTCCAGATAGGTTAGCACGGAAAAAAGAATTAAAATTTGTGGTAAAAACGCACAGACGATTCCTAAGCCTTTAATAATTGCTTGGCATATCAGCGATAAAAACCACTCTGGAAAATCAAGTGCACTAAACGAATCGTAAACCCCTTTAGAGAACTTATCAAAGGCACTTTCTATTAAGCCACCTATTGCACCCCCGACTCTTATTGATAATAAATACGTTAAACACATTACTAAAATAAATATAGGTAACCCTAAATATTTATGCATTATAATACTATCTATTTTGTCTACTACTTTGCTTGATTTTTCGCTGGCATTTAGAATGCATTCAGCCAATACTTTTTCAATATATTCATAGCGTTTTTTTGGTGACCAACTTGATATTTCTTTATTATAACTATAAAAAGACTTAATTGAACGTTTAGCAACAGACATTAATTTATCAACGTTTTTATTTGTTGCTGCGCTTATTAGCATTACTTTTACGCCAAGTAATTTTGATAGACGCTCAATATCTATACTTATATTTTTCTTTACGAGTTGATCAGAAAAATTTATTGCTAAAACAACTGGAAACCCTAGCGTCAACAACTCAGTCGTTAAATATAAATTTCGCTCTAAATTTAACCCGTCAACCACGTTTATTATAAGGTCAACGTTTTTCCCTTTAAGCCTATCTAACACGGCTTTTTCATCGTCAGTTCTGGCTGAAAGCGAATACAAACCAGGTAAGTCAGTTATCCTTATTTCTTTATCTTTAATATAATGCCCGACTTTCCCTTCCGTTGTAACACCGCTCCAGTTCCCCACCTTTTGATGCTGACCAGTTAATAAATTAAAAAGCGTTGTTTTTCCGCAGTTTGGATTTCCAACGAGAAGAACGTTTTTACTCATATTCCTCCACTAATATTTTTTCAGCGTCAACTTTTCTTAGTGCAAGGTACGTTCCTCGTACCTTTATTTCTATCAACCCACCAAGTGCTGCTTTTCTTATAATGCTAACTATAACGCCTTCAAACACTCCAAGTTTTTCTAATCTTTTTTTAAGGTCTTTCTGGCAGTTGACTTTGCTTATTATTACGCGCTTTGATATTTCCGATTGATATAAATTCACGGTATATTTTATGCTAAAATAAAGACAGATAAAACACGATAAAAAATAAAACCCCTAAAAGTTTTACCTTTCGGGGTTTTAATATTTAGATTTTAAATTCCTGCCCATCGTCAGCCATAACGAACTGAACGCCTGATCTTTCTCTATACTCTGCAAGTTCAGAAGGGGGCAAAATTCTTCCTATATGTGTTAAAACAAACTGTTTTGCTTTGATTTTGGGGAATATATTTTCAACGATTTCTAGTTTTTGATGAGCACATTCACACAAAATAAAGTCAAGACTACCATCGAACGCAACACTCGGAAGATCACCATAATCGTGATTAAGGTCGCCAGAAATTAAAAGTTTTTTTCCCTCAGCCTCAAAAATAAACGAGTAACTGTTGGGCATGTGTTTATTTAAAACCGCAGTAACCTTAACGTTCTCATCTTCATAGATAACGCCTTCAACAAACACTTTAAAACTTACACGATTGCTAATATTTCTCTTTTCTTTATCATAAAAGAACCTAGCAAACTCTAACGATTCTTGTGATGGCAGAATAAAATTAACTTTTTCACCCCTAAAGTAACTGTCCATATAATAAACGGCAGCAGGCAAGCAACCGATATGGTCACTATGAGGGTGTGTCGCAAAAAAACATCTTATTTTATCAATAGGAATATCGTTTCTAGCTATATAGTCAGGTAGCAGCACGCCCGAATCAATAAAATAGTAAAAGCCGTTAATCTCTAAAAGCTGAGCCGTGCAACTGCGCGTTGCGCTAGGTTTACCGTGACTCGTGCCTATCGTTATTAATTTCATATTTTTCTCCATAAAATCAAACATCCCCTATGCAGGGGATGTTCTTATAATTAGTCAACGAGTTCGATGATAGCAACTTCCGCTGCGTCACCTCTGCGGGGTCCGAGTTTATAAATTCTGGTGTATCCACCACCCTGACCTTTTTCTTCCTTACGGGTTGCATATTTAGGTGCGTATTCATCAAAAATCTTTTCGATGAGCGGATATTTGATAGCCTTCGTTCTCTTCTTGAAATCGGGCTTAGACTCTTTGAAACCTTTAACTTCCTGCAAGTCGTTAACCAAAGTCATGATCTTTCTTCTTGCATTGAGTTTCTTAGTGCCGTCTTTAATAAGGGTTTTCGTAGTTTCTTTACCCTTTTCGTCTACTACCTTAACTTCGGTCTCAACGGTGTCAGCATAAGAGTTAACAGCGAGAGTAATGATTTTTGCAACGTATGCTGCAACTTCCTTTGCTCTTGCTTCGGTGGTTTCAATCTTGCCATTCCACAAAAGTGCAGATGCCTGATTCTTTATGAGTGCTAATCTCTGCGTAGCGTTTACGCCTAATTTTCTTGCCATTGTTTAGTCCTCCTTGTCCTTTAACTTGAAGCCGTAGCTTTCGAGTTTTAAAATAACTTCGTCGAGCGATTTCTTGCCCAAGTTGCGGACTTTAAGCATATCGTCTTCGGTTTTTTGTGTTAAATCTTCTACCGTATGAATGTTTGCTCTCTTCAAACAGTTGTAAGAACGAACGGATAATTCCATATCCTCGATGGTCTTTTCCAAAAGAATCTTCTTCTTGTCTTTCTCGGGCGGAACTAGAATTCCGATATTGCCGAGTTCAGAAAGTGAAACGAACATCTTGATGTGTTCTTCCATAATCTTTGCTGCAAGACTTACGATTTCTTTACCAGAGAAAGCTCCGTTAGTCCATACTTCTAAAGTTAATTTATCAAAGTCAACGCTCTGTCCAACACGGGTAGCGGTTACGTTGTAACTCACCTTTTTAACGGGGGTATAAATACTGTCGATTGCAATATCGTCAATAATATCCGTTTTGTGTTCGTCAGCACCCTGATAACCTCTGCCTCTGCCGATTGTGAGATCCATATCAATCTTGCCACCCTCGTCAACGGTGCAGATGTATTGGTCGGGGTTTAAGATTTCCATATCAGCGTCGCAAACGATGTCGCCTGCTTTTACTACTGAAGGTCCTACTTTAACGAGTTTAACCGACTTCTTATAATCCTTATCCATGCAAGTTGACTTAATTGCAACGCACTTTAAGTTAAGGATTATTTCGGTTACGTCTTCTTTTACCAAAGGTACTGCAGAGAACTCGTGTTTAATTCCGAGGTCTTCAGAGAACTTAATGTTCTGGATTGCAACTCCGGGAAGCGCGGATAAAAGTATCCTACGGAGTGCGTTACCTAAGGTAAGACCAAAACCTTTTTCCAAAGGTTCAACTACGACTTTAGCGTGACTTCCGCCATCATATTCTTCCACTGCTATTTTCGGCATTTCAATTTCCATCATAAGAAATTTACCTCCTTAAAAAATAGTTCCGATATAGATAATTGCGGGAATTCTTGTTTTGGCGTGGAAAACCGCAACTTTCCCCCCGCAAAAATCCATCGAAAATTTATTAAATATTTAATTTTTAATTATTTAGAGTACAACTCGACGATCATGTGTTCAGCGATCTGAATGTCGATATCTTCTCTTACAGGAAGAGCGATAACTTTACCAGTGAGGGTTTCAGGATCGAATTCGAGCCATTTTGGCATATTGCCAACCTTCATCTGTTTGATTTCGCTGAAGAACTTGTTGTCTTTTTTGGTTTCTTTTACTGCGATAACGTCGCCAACTTTAACGTTGAAAGAAGCGATGTTGCAGTTTTTTCCGTTAACGGTGAAGTGAGCGTGGGTTACGAGCTGACGAGCTTGTGATCTTGAAGAACCGATACCCATTCTGAAGATAACGTTATCAAGACGACGCTCCAAAAGTGAAAGCATGTTTTCACCGGTGATACCCTTCATTCTATCAGCCTTTTCATAGTACTTTCTGAACTGACCTTCAAGAACTCCGTAAATTCTCTTGCACTTCTGTTTTTCACGAAGCTGCAAACCGTATTCTGAAACTTTCTTTCTGCTCATACCGTGCTGACCAGGAGCTACAGGTCTTTTTTCGAAAGCGCAAACGCCCTTAAAGCATCTTTCACCCTTCAAAAATAATTTTGCACCCTCACGTCTGCACAAACGACATTTAGATTCCGTATATTTAGCCATTTATCTATCCTCCATTATACTCTACGTTTTTTGGGCGGTCTGCATCCATTGTGAGGAATGGGAGATACGTCTTGAATAAGAGTTACTTCCATATCACAGTTGGTGAGTGCTCTGATTGCAGATTCTCTACCTGCACCAGGTCCCTTTACGTATACTTCAACCGAACGCATACCTTGTTCTCTTGCTGCTTTACCAGCGGTTTCAGCTGCCATTTGCGCTGCAAACGGAGTGCTCTTTCTTGAGCCCTTGAAACCTAAGCTACCAGCACTTGACCAAGATACCGTGTTACCCTGCATATCGGTAATAGTTACCAACGTGTTGTTGAACGACGCTTGAATATGAACTTGACCTTTGTCAACTTTTCTAGCGTCCTTACGCTTTTTAACAATTTTCTTTACTGCTGCCATTTTAAGTTACCTCCGTTATCTGGTTGCCGTTTTCTTCTTAGCAACGGTACGACGAGGACCTTTTCTGGTTCTCGCATTTCTCTTTGAACTT
>JAFQLO010000059.1 GCA_017414525.1 Clostridia bacterium
AACCATCATTACGTTTGCGCCTGCGTTATGCGCTTCGATAGCGGCAGAAGAACCTGCGCCGCCACCGCCGATAACCAAGACGTCTACGTCGTAATCGGGTTTAGAAAGGTCGATATCCATATCGAGAACTCTTGATCTGCCTTGGAGGAGGTCTGCGAGTTCGTGAAGAACTTTGCCACCCTTATTAGGACCAACCTTTAATTCTTCGTAAGCAGAAGTGATATAGTCGGGGTGATTTTCTTGAAGAACGGTTTGCTTTTCATCAGCAGTCATTCTTCTATAGAGGTTTTTAAGTCTTTCTTCTCTAGTAGCCTCAACTTTCTTCATTGAATCGAGTTGTTCTTGAGTATATTTATACATAACTTCTTCCCTCCTTATTTCTCGATTTCTCTATTGTTATAGAGTTCTTTAAGTTCTTCGATAGGCTTATTCATAAGCGTTTCGATAAGTTCAACGTACTTGCCGTCTTCAATTTCCTTAACTCTGTCAAGTAAGTGCTGAGTTTCAGGAGCGATATACTTACCATAAAGACGACGAGCGAGTTCAGCAACCTGAGGATGAGAAATACCAGCGGGACATCTTGAAGAACATACACCGCACATTACGCAGTCAAAAGATTCTTCTGCACAGTTTGCGTAATCAGCGCGCTGAGCGTAAGCAATATACTGCATAACGTTAAGACCTTGAGTACAAGCCTTAGTACAAGCGTTGCAACCTACGCAAGCGTAAATCTCGGGATAAAGTTGCATCATAATCTGTTCGGTGGGTTTAATCTTCTCAACGTCGTAAACTTCTTTTACGAGGGGGAAGAAAGGAAGAGTTGCAACGTACATATCGTTTTCAACCTTGGTTTGGCAAGCGAGGCAAGCGTGCAATTCTCTGTCACCTTTAATACGGTAAATAGTAGAGCAAGCACCGCAGAAACCGTTACGGCAGCCGCAACCACGAACAAGTTGATAGCCAGCGTATTCCATAGCCTTCATAATGGTAAGGCTTTCGGGAACTTGGTACTTCTTACCGAAAAAATAAACGTTAACTAAATTTTCCATTTGTTTATCTCCTTATTAATACTCATTCGGCAATTCATCGAGTTCATCGAAACGGAATACCGGACCGTCTTTACATACGTACTTTGAACCTACGTTACATCTACCGCACTTACCTACACCGCATTTCATACGAAGTTCTAGCGTGGTATAAACCTGAGTCTTTTCAAAGCCTAATGATCTCAAACCTTCAAGAGTGAACTTAATCATAATAGGCGGACCGCAAAGAACTGCTATCTTATTGGTGTCAAAACCGAGTTCTTTTACATAGTTAGGAACGAAACCAACGTGACCGTCCCAACCCTCTTGTTCGCGGTCGATAGTTAAGTGAACGTTTACACCGCTATCGGTTGCCCATTCGTTAATAATTTCTTGATAATCCAAGAGATCGTCTTTACTTCTTGAACCGTAAACGATATCAATCTTACCATATCTATCACGATAATGTCTGCAGTAGTTAATTACAGAACGAAGAGGTGCTAAGCCTACGCCGCCCGCAACGAAAAGCAAATCTTTGCCAGCAAACACGTCGTCAACGGGGAATGGATTTCCGGAAGGTCCACGAACGGTAACATTCTGCCCTACTTCCGCTTGGTGCAACCAAGTTGTTACGCAACCGCACTTCTTTATGGAGAATTCCATATATTCGGTGTTTGTTGGTGAAGAAGTTATAGAGAACATTGCCTCACCTACACCAGGAATAGAAAGCATCGCACATTGACCAGGGCGGTGTTCAAAAAGTTTTTTACCTTCGGGAGATACTACCCTGAAAGTCTTAATATCCGGCGTATCTTGTCTTACGTCGATTATCACGCCGAGTTTCGGAATTAAAGTTTCATTAAACATTTTCTTTACCTCCGAGAGTTTTCATTACTTTAACGATATTCATTGAAATCGGGCATTTAGAAAGACAACGTCCACACCCTACGCAAGAGAACAATCCGTCGTTATTGTCTGGATAGTACACGAGTTTGTGCATAAATCTCTGACGGAAACGCTCTTTTTGTGACACTCTAGAGTTTCCGTGCGCCATAAGAGTAAAGTCAGAATACATACAAGAGTCCCAACAACGGAAACGCTTTACTTCGCGTCCAGTATTGAAATCTTTTACGTCGTAGCATTGACAAGTCGGGCAAACGAAAGTGCAAGTTCCGCAACCAAGACAATGTGAAGAAAGTTCATCCCACTCGGGAGAATCAAAATATTCTTTTGTCTTGCCCTTTCCAAACTTATCGAGGGGAAGATTTTGAAGAGGAAGTTTTTTAACGATTTCCGTTATAGCCTTCTTTTGCTCTTCAACTGCCTTATCGTCGCAATCTTCGGTTAAACCTTCAACTTGACTCAACAACTTTTCGCCCTTTTCGGTGTTTGCCTTTAAGTATAAATCCGTTTCAGTTTTCCAAGCGGTTATATCGCCAGCAGGAGTTGCGGGATCGATACCAAACGCCGAACAGAAACAAGTTTCAGCAGGTTTTCCACAAGCGAGCGAAACGATAACGCCTTTTTCCCTTCTCGATGCATAATAGCTATCAACGGGCTCAGAAAGGAAAACTCTATCCAAAATCTCAAAGCTCTTAACGTCGCAAGCGCGAACACCAAATACTACGAAATCTTCCTTTTCCTCTCTAATATCTATGATTTCAATGTTCTTTCCCTCGGTCTTAAACTCCATTAGGTTTTCCATTTGGGGGAAGAAAAAGTCTTTTGCGCTTCTAACTGTGTTGAGAGCGTTGCTCATCTTAACGCCTTCAGCCCAGAGCTTAAAAGCCGCAAAACCTTTATTATCATCGACGGGGATATATAATTTTGACTTTTCCGCAATCTTTGCAAAAAGTCCGTCTAAATTTGACAAAGAAATTTTACGCATAATTATTTGTCCTCCCTATTTACTGCTTCGGAAGGTTCTAAATCTTCTTTAGTGAAGTTGGTGAGCGGTGCTCTTGAACCTACCGTTTCACCAGCCTGATAATCGCCGTAGAAAGAATTGATATCCTTAATAAACTTACGGTTAAGAAGATGAAGCGGAATGTGTTGCGGGCAAACTCTTGAACATTCGCCACAGTCGGTACAACGACCTGCAACGTGGAACGCACGGATAATGTGGAACATCTGTTCTTCAAAACTGTTTGCAGCCGCCTTATTCTCTACGCCCGAGTTGGGGTTGTTGAACACGCATTTTTCACAAGTACAAGCGGGACAAACGTCACGGCAAGCGTTACAACGGATACAACGAGAGAGCTCGTTCTGCCAGAAAGCAAATCTTTCGTCAGCAGACATTTTCTCGAGTTTTTCAACCTCGTCAAAACGGTTGCTATCGATAACCTCTCCGTCTTCACCCATAAGTTCGTCGTAAGCTACGTGCTTTCTGCTCTTGCAGTTAGCGCAACGTTCTAAAAGAATATCAGCTTTATTCAATTCTTTAACGCCGTCATAGAGGGTTTCAACTTTGATAACTTCCGCTGAATCGTCGATGCTAACGATACCGTCGCCAACGATTGCTTTAATTTTGTTAACGTCAACCATACCGTCGCAAGGAATACCAACGGCGTAAACCTTTTCACGGTCGAATCTGTGTTCGGTTAAGAGTTGGTTAAAACTATAAGTATCGCACGATTTTAAGAAAACCAAAACTTTTCCTTCAACACCGATTTTCTTTGTTTCTTTAAGGAGATATTTAGAGAAGTTCGCGCCACAGAAATCTCCGAACACGAAATCTTTTTTCATACTCTCAATATCGGTAAAGAGAGCGGGAGTAACGTCGTAGTCGAAGTCACCCTTTTTCCAGCCGAGAACTCTCGTTACCACACCGCTATCAAGTAGCGTCTGCGCCTTTTCGATAAGCGCGTCACGAGTTATTTTTTGCATCTCAAATCCTCCAATCTCTTGTTTTCACCGAGAGCGGTTACCGTTTGAACGAAGTCGTTCATAGTAGCAGCGAATTTTGCACCTTCTGCTGCGGAAACCCATTCAACTCTCGTACGTTCTTTTTCGATGCCGAGATAATCGAGCATTGAGAAAAGGAGCGCCATTCTTCTTCTGGTGTAGTAGTTACCCGAGGTGTAGTGGCAGTCGCCAGGGTGGCAACCACACAAAATTACGCCGTCAGCCCCGCGCTGGAAAGCACGGAGAATAAACATCGGGTTAACACGGCAAGAACAAGGAACTCTGATTACCTTAACTTCTGCCGGATAAGACAAACGGTTGCTGCCCGCAAGGTCTGCACCCGCGTACGAACACCAGTTACAACAAAAAGCAACTATTTTAGGTTTATATTCGTTTACTTGCATATTGCGTCAACCTCCGCCATAATTTGTTTGCTTGCAAAGCCTTTAAGATCCATTGCGCCCGAAGGACAAGCAACGGTACAACATCCGCAACCTTGACAGATTGCCTCGTTAACCTGAGCAACTCTTCTAATAAGAGTAGTTCTGTTCGGTCCGCGGAATTCTTTATCTGCATAAGTGATAGCACCGTAAGGACAAACCTTTTCACAGCTTGAACAGCCGTTACACATCATTTCGTCAGAATGTGCTACGCACGGGTTACCAGTTAATTTATCTTTAGAGAGAAGTCCGATAACCTTAGAGGCTGCAGCCCCTGCCTGAGAAACCGTTTCAGGAAAATCCTTAGGACCTTGGCACGCACCTGATAGGAACACGCCCGCCGTGGGACTCTCTACAGGACGAAGCTTGGGATGCGCTTCAGTAAAGAAGTCGTTAGTGTCCATACTAGCGGTAAGCATAGTTGCGAGCGGTCTAGCCGACTTATCGGGTTCAATTGCCGCTGCGAGGACTACGAGATCAGCCTCAATCTTAAGTTGCTTGTTAGCGATAAGGTCAGAACCCTGAACGATAAGTTTTTCACCTTCGGGAGAAACCTTACCAACCATACCTTTAATATAATGCACGCCGTATTCTTCAACTGCTCTGCGATAGAACTCGTCAAACTGTTTACCAGGCGTTCTCACGTCGATATAGAACACGTAAACGTCAGTATCGGGATATTTATCACGGGTAAGCATTGCGTGTTTTGCGGTATACATACAGCAAATCTTCGAGCAATATTCCTTACCTTTTTCCGCGCAAGACGCGCAACGGCTACCAACGCATTGAACGAACACCAAAGTGTGGGGGTGCTTTCCGTCAGACGGACGGAGAAGTTTACCAGCGGTAGGACCAGCAGCGTTCATCAAACGCTCGAACTCTAACGAGGTAATAACGTCCTTACTCTGGCTATAAGCATACTCGTCAAACTTATCCATGCTGATGGGATTGAAACCAGTAGCAGCGACGATTGCGCCGTACTTTTCTTCAACGAACTCGTCTTTCTGAGTATAGTCGATAGCGTTAGCAGTACAAACCTTAGCACAAACACCGCACTTGCCGTTCTTTAACATATTGCAGTAATCAGCGTCGATAGTAGCAACCTTAGGTACAGCCTGCGCAAACGGAATATAAATTGCGCGCTTATTATCCATACCGAGGTTAAAGTCGTTGGGAACTTTCTTCATCGGGCATTTTTCCGTACAAAGTCCGCAACCAGTACAAACGTCTTCTTTTACGTAACGCGCTTTTCTCTTAATAGTAACGTCAAAGTTACCAACGAAACCCTTAACGTCAACGACTTCACTATAAGAATAAATTTTAATCTTTTCGTGCTGAGCAACGTCAACCATTTTGGGGGTTAAGATACAAGCAGCGCAGTCGAGCGTCGGGAAAGTCTTATCAATCTGCGCCATTTTACCGCCGATAGTAGGCTTTTTCTCAACGATATCAACTTCAAAACCAGCGTCAGCAATATCCAAAGCGGTTTGGATACCAGCGATACCGCCACCGATAACGAGCGCGCGCTTGGTTACGGGGCTCTCCCCTGGGGTTAAAGGAGCGTTGAGGTTAACTTTAGCGATAGCAGTTCTACCTAAAACGATAGCCTTTTCAGTACCCTCAGCCATATCCTTATGAATCCACGAACACTGTTCACGGATATTTGCGATTTCCACCATATACGGGTTCAAACCCGCAGCGGCAGCCGTCTTTCTAAAAGTTTGTTCGTGCATTCTGGGAGAACAAGAACAAACGACGATACCCGTAAGGTTATGTTCTTTAATCGCTTGTTTAATTAGTTCCTGACCTGCTTGCGAACACATATACTGGTAGTTGGCAGAGTGAACGACGCCCGGTTCGTTCTTTAAGGCTTCAGCAACCTTAACGACGTCAACCGTACCTGCGATGTTACTTCCGCACCAACATACGAATACTCCTATTCTTTGCATTTGTATTCTCCTTTTTTACTTGGTGTATTTCCTAAACGCGCTGACGATTGCCTGTTGAGGCAAATCTACATCGAGCATTTCGGGAAGATCGTTTGGTTTTAAGTGATTGTTACCTTGCTGTCTTACCACCTCTAGGCGCACGGCTTCAACGATTTTAGCCGGTTCAACACCTCTGGGGCATCTGTCAATACAAGCAAAACACGAAAGACAACGATAAATTGATTTCGACTTTAATAACGGTTCAATATCACCCGTTTCCACCATGTAAACGAACTGATGGGGATGATATTCCATTTCGTCGTAAGCAGGGCAAGTTCCAGAGCATTTTCCGCATTTCATGCACTTTCTGGGATTAACACCGCTGCGGCGAATGATTTCATTGCACACATTCTGTTTGTTTTCCATTTGTTATTACTCCTTTACACCGAGTGCTTCAGCGAGAAGTTCGGTAATATATACGACGGGGATATCCTCGGCGTGTTTGTCTAAATTATACTTACAGAGCGGGCAAGCGGTAACGATAAGTTCCGCGCCTTTTTCTTTTGCGTTTTCAGAAACCTTCTTGCTCTTTGCCGCTGCGAGTTCTTTGCTCTCCATAGTGATGTAACCACCACAGCATTCGTTGCGGTACGCATAAATCACGGGTTCACCGCCGATTGCGCGAATAAAGTCTTCCATAATGGTGGGATTCTCTACGTCGTCCATAGCCATAACCTTTCCGGGGCGAAGAAGTAAACAGCCGTAATATGCCGCAATCTTCTTACCAGTCAAGGGATTAACTACTTTTTCTTTAATCTTGTCAAACCCAACCACGTCACGGAGAAGTTCAAGGTAGTGAATAACTTTAGTTTCGCCGTTATACTCGTCGGGTTTAACGTAATTGTTTACGCGGAAAGCAAAGTCAGCGTCGTTATTAAACTGAGCGTTGGTCTGTTTCAATACGTTGTGGCAGGCAGAACATACGGAAACCAAAGGCTGACCTTTGTCCCCTGCCGCTTTAAGCGCACGGATAGAAGAAAGTTTAGTAGCAATTTCGTCGTTTGACGTGGTGAACACGCCACCGCAACATTGCCAGTTTTCAATTTCCTCTAACGTTACGCCGAGAGCCTCTGCGCTGCGACGAGCGTAAATATCAAGTTCTTTGGCTTTAGTTTTTAATGTACAGCCGGGAAAATAACTTACTTTCATCTGTTTGTTGCTCCTATTTTATTAAACCATCTGTTCTGGATGGAAAACTTCGTCAAATTTTTCAGCGGTGAGGAAGCCGAGTTCCACGCACGCTTCTTTAAGAGAAATGTTGTCCTTATACGCTTTCTTTGCAGTCTTTGCGGCGTTCTCATATCCGATATAGGGATTGAGAGCGGTAACAAGCATCAAAGAAGTGTGAAGGTTGTGATGCATTTTTTCCTTATTAGCCTTAATACCAACGGCACAGTTAACGTTAAAGGAAACGATAGCCTCTGCGAGAAGTCTTGCAGACTGCAAGAAGTTATAAACGCAAACGGGCATAAATACGTTAAGTTCAAAGTTACCCTGTGACGCAGCCATTCCAACCGCAACGTCGTTACCCATAACTTGAACGGCAACCATAGTAACCGCTTCGCATTGAGTGGGGTTAACTTTACCAGGCATAATTGAAGAACCGGGTTCGTTTTCGGGAATAAAGATTTCTCCGAGACCATCACGAGGTCCACTAGCAAGCCATCTAACGTCGTTAGCAATCTTCATCATATCTGCTGCAAGTGCCTTGATTGCGCCATGAGCAAACACGAGTTCGTCTTTACTGGTGAGCGCGTGGAATTTGTTGCCAGCCGTTGAGAAGTTCTTTCCAGTAATCTTGGAAACTTCTTCGGCAACCAAGGTATCGAATCCCTTAGGTGCGTTAAGTCCAGTTCCAACGGCAGTACCGCCGAGTGCAAGTTCTGCGAGCGGTTTAACTGACATCTTCAAAAGTTCAACGTCCCTTTCTAGGCTAGTTCTCCAGCCACTAATTTCTTGGCTGAACTTAATGGGGGTTGCGTCTTGAAGGTGGGTTCTTCCGCACTTAACGATTCCTTCGTTTTCCTTTTCTAAACGCTTAAAGGTTTCAATAAGGGTTTCTACTGCGGGAATAAGTTTATCTTCAATAGCGATAACCGCTGAGATATGCATAGCCGTCGGGAAAGTGTCGTTTGAAGACTGGCTCATATTAATATCGTCGTTGGGGTGCAAAATCTTCTCCCCTGCGATTTCGTTTCCGCGGTTAGCAATAACCTCGTTAGCGTTCATGTTTGACTGAGTTCCAGAACCAGTCTGCCAAACTACTAACGGGAAGTGCCCGAAGAGTTCACCACTAATAACCTCGTCGCAAGCCTGTTCGATAGCCTTAAGTTTTTTATCGGTCATCTTTTCAGGACGGAGCGCGTGGTTAGCGCGAGCAGCTGCTTTTTTCAAAACGCCGAACGCCTTGGTAATTTCACGCGGCATAATTTCAATACCTTCGCCAATCTTAAAGTTCTCGTGACTTCTTTGGGTTTGCGCCGCCCAGTAACGGTCAGCGGGTACTTTTACCTCACCCATAGAGTCGTGTTCTACACGGTAATCCATATCAAATCTCCTTTTTAGGTTATATTAACAAACTTAAGTTTTTTCTAGAGATAACAATTGCGTTAACCCACAAAAGGGCACAATTGTCTACTCTGCTTCTACTTTAGATATATATTATAACAAAAGCAAGCGATTTTGTAAATGATTTAATCGCGACTAATAATGCAAAATTTTTATAAACCCATAACAAAAATGTTATATAGAGGGCGTTTTTTACCAGCCCTTCCCTCTTTTAACATTTTCTGTTAATCAATGTGTTTTTTAAAGGCTAACTTAAAAAAAAATTATCACTAAAAAAGCATGCCCGCACTCGCCTCAATTTGTTGCAAACGGCACTCTTTTGTGATAAAATATCTCCGTTAATAAAGGTAAATTTATGCAAAAGGAAAATACTTTAAAAAATCAACTGAATTTTAAGCGCGGATTAAAGGACGGATTACCCATCGGTTTAGGATATCTTTCGGTATCTTTTGCCTTTGGCGTTCAAGCAAGTATCTTAGGCGTTCCCTTTTTTATGTCGCTTTTTATGTCGATGACCAACTTAACCTCGGCTGGGCAACTTGCGGGGCTCACGGTTATTGCAACGCTTGGAACTATATTAGAACTCATCGCCACTCAAGTAGTAATAAACGCTAGATATTTTTTGATGAGCATAACACTTTCTCAAAAATTAGATAAGTCCTTCACTTTCGGGCAAAGACTTTTTTGCTCTGCTTTTATCACCGACGAGATTTTTGCAATAACAGCGGCAAAGCCCACGGTTTTTGGAAAAAAATATTTTTACGGCTTGGTAATTTGCCCATATTTCGGGTGGGCGTTAGGAACGCTACTCGGCGCTCTCGCGGGTGACGCGCTCCCTGCAAGCGTAACCAACGCTTTGGGAATCGCTCTCTACGCTATGTTCGTTGCAATTATCGTTCCTCCGTCAATAAAAGAAAAGGGAGTTTTAGTCGCAGTTTTATTAGGTGGCGGAATTAGTTGCGCCCTATATTTTATCCCGATTTTTTCTAGTATCCCAACTGGTATTTCAGTAATAATAAGCGCACTTATCGCTGCGTGTGCGTGCGCGTTTATCTTCCCCAAAAAAGAGGAGGAGGTGTCAGACGATGGAACTTTATAAAATGGCGTTATATATTCTGGCTATGGCGGGCGTTACCTATGTTATCAGAATGATTCCGATGACCTTTTTCAGAAAGAAAATAACCTCCGTTTACCTAAAAAGTTTGCTCTATTACGTTCCTTACGCCGTCCTCTCTGCTATGACTTTTCCCTATATCTTTTATAGTACTGGAAACGTCTACACCGCATTAATAGGAACTGCGGTTGCGCTTATTGCAGCGACTTGCAAACGCTCGCTGCTAACGGTTGCTATTTGCGCCTGCGTAGCGGTATTTATAGCGGGAATGATAATAATTTAAGCATAGAAAAAGGCTCAACACTTGGTTGAGCCTTTTTTTTGTATAGCGAAAACCCCGTGTTAGACACGGGGTTTTCGCTATACAAAAAGCCGACTCCTCAAAAGGATTCGGCTTTCTATTAATTTATTTAATCTATTAAAGAGAGCAATTCTTCTGGATTTCTCGCAAAAAGTTTTGCTCCAACCCCGCCAAGTTGCTCTTTCGTTCTATTCCCCCAAAGCACCGCTATGGGCGTTGCCGATGCGTTAATAGCCGTTAAAACGTCCGTTTCACCGTCACCGATAACGTAAGCATTCTCTGGCAATATACCGTATTCTTCAAGAGTAAGAAGAACTTCTTTTGGAGAAGGTTTGCACTTATCCGTGCCACCAACGGCTGATATTTTATCAAACTTTAAGTCTAACAAATATTTTTCGATAAATGGAATGAGTTCCTCTTCCGTTTTATTCGTAAAAGCGCAGACTTTATAACCGCGATTTTTAAGTTCTTTTATGACTTCTTTTATTCCACAAAATACTTTAGTTTTATTAGTTCCTTTAACCTTAACGATTTCCGTATAATAATCCCAAATTTCTTTTGCTCTTTTCTCTGTCGTTTCCTTGCCCAAAAGCGAGCGCACTAGAGTTACGCTATCAAGCCCAACCGATTTACAGACGATATCGTAAGGATATTTCTCGTAACCAAAATGCACGAAAGCCTCGTTCATGCAATCGGCAATATCC
>JAFQLO010000060.1 GCA_017414525.1 Clostridia bacterium
ACCAGAAAGCATAAGAAGGCTTCCAATAAACTTATCATTACAAGGATAAATTAAGGAGAACGACATGAGTAGAAGTGTTAAAAAAGGTCCTTACGTAGAACCGAAACTCTTAAAGAGAATTGAAGAATTAAACGAAAAAAACGACAAGAAAGTTTTGAAAACTTGGTCTAGGTCGTCAACAATATTCCCGCAAATGGTAGGTCATACCATTGCAGTATATGACGGCAGAAAACACGTACCCGTATACGTTACCGAAGATATGGTTGGTTGCAAACTCGGTGAGTTCGCTCCCACTAGAACCTTCAAGGGACACGGTGGTACGGAAAAATCTACCGGTGGTAGATAGGAGGCGCAAAAATGGCTAAAAATATGAGAGAAAAAACCGCTAGAATCGCGGAAAATAAAGACAGACGCCCCAGAGCAGTTGCCAAACACGTCAGAATATCTCCTTATAAGGTAAGAATCGTGCTTGACATCATCAGAGGTAAGAGTTACGCTCAGGCAGTTGCAATTTTGGAAAATACTCCCAAGTCAGCATCAGACCCCATTAAGAAGGTTTTGATGAGCGCAGCAGCAAATGCAGAAAATAATCTCGGTATGAACAAGGACAACTTGTTTGTAGCAGCTTGCTACGCAGACCAAGGACCTACGCTTAAAAGGGTTATGCCCAGAGCGCAGGGTAGAGCGTTCAGAATTTTGAAACGTACCAGCCACATTACCGTAGTGCTGGACGCGAAGGCATAGGAGGAGCGTTATGGGACAGAAAGTTAATCCGCACGGTTTAAGAGTCGGAATTATCAAAGATTGGGATTCTCATTGGTTCGTTGGTAAAAGAGATTTTGCTGCAAACGTAAAAGAAGACAATGAAATCCGTAGAGTATTAAAAAAGAAATACTATCAAGCTGCAATTTCTAAAATTGCAATTGAAAAAGCAGCAACCAAAATTACCATTACTATTTTCACTGCTCGCCCTGGTGTTCTTATCGGTAAGCAAGGTAGTGAAATTGAAGTAATTAAGAAAACGGTTGCAAAAATCTGTAACGGTAAGCAAATTTCAATCAATATTTCTGAAGTTAAAAAAGCAGATGCTGATGCTCAACTCGTAGCAGAAGGTATCGCAACGCAACTTGAAAAGCGTGTATCTTTCAGAAGGGCTATGAAACAAGCTATCGGCAGGTCTATGAGAAGTGGAATTAAAGGTATTAAAGTAATGGTTAGCGGTCGTCTTGACGGTGCAGAAATTGCACGTAGCGAAAGCTATCACGAAGGTTCAATTCCTCTTCAAACCTTAAGAGCAGATATTGAATACGGTCTTGCGGAAGCACACACGACCTTCGGTGTAATCGGTATTAAATGCTGGATATACAAAGGCGAAGTTATCGGCGCTCCCAAGAAGAAAACTGAAGGAGGCGAAGCTTAATTATGTTGATGCCTAAAAGAGTAAAAAGAAGAAGAGTGCATCGTGGCAGAATGACCGGTAAATGCACCAAAGGTAATAAGATAGCTTACGGCGATTACGGTTTAGTTGCAATGGAACCTGGTTGGATTAAATCTAACCAAATCGAAGCAGCCCGTGTTGCTATGACTAGATTTATTAAACGTGGCGGTAAAGTATGGATTGACATATTCCCCCACAAACCTGTAACTAAAAAACCTGCTGACAGCCGTATGGGTAGTGGTAAAGGTTCAGTAGAGTTCTGGGTAGCGGTAGTAAAACTAGGTAGAGTATTGTTTGAAATGGCAGGCGTACCTGAAGATATCGCAAAAGAAGCTATGCGTCTTGCAGGTCATAAGCTCCCTGTAAAAACGAAGTTCGTTAAAAGGGAAGTTATAGCTGAAGAAATTAAAGAAGAAGGCGGTGAAGGTTAATGAAAACGAAAGAACTTCACGAATTAACGGTAGAAGAATTAAACACTAAACTTAAGGAACTTTCCGAAGAATTGTTTAACCTTCGTTTCCGTCACGCGACCGGTCAACTTGAAAATCCTAACGTTATAACTGGCGTTAAGAAGGATATTGCAAGAGTTAAAACGGAAATCCGTGAAAGAGAAATCAAGAAGGCGTAACGGAGGAGAGTTTTATGGAAAGAAATTTAAGAAAAGAAAGAGTGGGTTTGGTAGTTTCTGACAAGATGGATAAAACCGTTGTTGTCGAGGGTACCGATAAGAGAAAACACCCCCTTTACAAGAAAACTATTACCAAAACTATTAAGTTTAAGGCTCACGACGAACTCAACGAGTGCGGTATCGGCGATAAAGTAAGAATTGTTGAGACCAGAAAGCTTTCCAAGACTAAAAACTGGAGAGTTTCCGAGATCGTTGAAAAGGCGAAGTAAGGCGGGAGGAGACGAAAATGATACAACCACAAACCAGATTAAAAGTTGCAGATAACTCCGGCGCAAAAGAAATTATGTGCATTAGAGTTTTAGGCGGTTCTTTCAGAAGAAGTGGTAACATCGGCGACGTTATCGTTGCAAGTGTTAAAACGGCTACTCCGGGTGGCGCTGTTAAGAAAGGTGACGTCGTTAAGGCGGTTATCGTAAGAAGCGCAAAAGGCCTTCGTAGAGCAGATGGTACTCACATCAAATTCGATGATAACGCAGCAGTTGTTATCGATAACAACAAGCAGCCGAGAGGAACTCGTATTTTCGGACCGGTAGCAAGAGAACTCCGTGAAAGAGAATTTATTAAAATAATTTCTCTCGCACCGGAAGTACTGTAAGGAGATTATTATGAAAGTTAAGAAAAACGATAACGTAGTAGTTCTTACGGGTAAAGACAAGAAGAAAACGGGTAAGGTTATTGCCGTTATGCCCAAGGACAACAAGGTAGTTGTTGAAGGCGTGAACGTTCAGTTCAAGAGCAAAAAGGCCCGTTCCGCTCAGGAAACCAGCCAGATTATCAAGAAAGAAGGTCCTATCGACGCTTCTAACGTACTCGTAATCTGCCCCGTTTGCAACAAGGCAACGAGAGTAGCACACGCAGAAGTTGAAGGTAAGAAGGTTAGAACCTGCAAGAAGTGCGGAGCATCGCTTGACGGCAAGTTTGAAAAGGCAAGCAAGAAAGCGGTAGAGGAAGCACCCAAGAAAACTACCAGAAAGAAAAAGGCAGAAACCGCACCTAAAGCTGAAGAGGCTGTAGAGGCTGTAGAGGCAGTAGAGGTAAAGAAGACCGCTACTAAGAAAAAGACCGTAAAGAAAGATACGGCAGAAGCTGAAAACGCTTAAAAATTAAGGAGAACTAATTATGGCAGAAAAGACTCAGGTTGCTAAAGTAGCTGCAACCGATTCCGCATGCAGAGTTAAAGATACCTACAAAGCAGAAGTTGTACCGTATCTTATGAAGCATTTTAACTATAAAAACGTTAACCAAGTTCCCAAGCTCGTTAAAATCACCATCAACGGTGGTCTTGGCGATATTAAGGACAATGCTAAGAGTGTTCAGAATGTAGAGAAAGAGCTTGCACTTATCAGTGGTCAAAAGCCCGTTCTTACCAAGGCTAAAAAATCAGTTGCTAACTTCAAGGTAAGAGAAGGTATGACCGTTGGTATCAAAGTAACCCTTAGAGGTGAAAAGATGTACCAGTTCTTCGATAAATTCGTTTCAATTGCACTTCCCCGCGTAAGAGACTTCAAGGGTGTTCCCGATAAGTCCTTCGACGGTAGGGGAAACTACGCGATGGGTATTAAAGAACAACTTATTTTCCCTGAAATTCAATACGACCAAGTAGAGAAAATCAGAGGTTTTGATATTTGTTTCGTAACCACCGCTAAAACCGATGAGGAAGCATACCAGTTGTTAAAAGCTATGGGTATGCCTTTCAAAGCGTAATTGAAGGAGAATACGGTTATGGCAAAAAAAGCAATGATTAACAAGCAACAGAAAGCTCCTAAGTTTTCTACTAGGGGTTATACGAGATGCAGTATTTGCGGTCGTCCGCACTCTGTACTTCGTAAATACGGTATCTGCCGTATATGCTTTAGAAATTTAGCATATAAGGGTCAGATTCCCGGTGTAAAAAAGTCAAGTTGGTAAGAGGAGGAACAGAAAATGACAGATCCGATAGCAGATATGCTCACTAGAATCAGAAACGCACTCATCGCAAAGCATGAGTCCGTTGAAGTTCCTGCATCTAACATGAAAAAAGAAATCGCTAGACTTTTATTGCAGGAAGGTTACATTACTTCTTACGAGCTCGTTGAGGAAGAAGTACAAAGCAAGTTGGTTATCACTTTAAAATATGGTCCCAACGGCGAAAAGGTTATTAACGGTCTTAAGAGGGTTTCTAAACCCGGTTTGAGAATTTACGCAGGCCACGATGAACTCCCCAAGGTTTTGGGCGGTCTTGGCATTGCAATCATCTCTACTCCTAAGGGCGTTATGACTGATAAAGAAGCAAGAAAAGCCAACCACGGCGGTGAAGTTCTTGCTTACATCTGGTAAGGGGGTAAGGCGCTATGTCAAGAATTGGTAGAGCACCCGTTAAAGTTCCCGCAGGTGTAGAAATTAAGGTTGACGCTAACGTATTTACCGTAAAAGGTCCTTTAGGAACTCTTACTCAAGATTACGACGGTAGCGTTATTGAAATCAAAGTAGAAAACGGCGAGGCAATCGTTTCTCGTAAAAACGAAGAAAACGCAACTAAGTCCAAGCACGGTTTATACAGAGCGTTACTCAACAACATGGTTGTTGGCGTAACTAACGGTTACACTAAGACGCTTATTGTAAACGGCGTAGGTTGGAAGGTTACTCAAAACGGTAAGGACATCGTTTTGTCAGTAGGTCTTAGCCACACTGTTGATTTCAAAGCAGTAGAAGGCATTACGCTTGCTTGCCCCTCTCCCACGGAAATCACCGTAAAGGGTATTTCTAAGGAGCTTGTTGGTGCAGAAGCAGCAAAAATCAGAGCCATCAGAAAGCCTGAACCTTATCACGGTTACGGTATTCGCTTAAGCGACGAAGTAATCGAGCGTAAGGAAGGTAAGACGGCGGGTAAATAAGGAGTAACTTGATATGATATCTAAGATTGATAAAAATGCCGATAGAATTCAAAGGCATAAAAGAGTAAGAAAAAAGGTATCCGGCACGGCTGAATGCCCAAGACTCTCAGTTTACAGAAGTCTTAATCACATTTATGCTCAAATTATCGACGACGTTGCAGGCAACACTTTAGTAGCTTGCTCCACCGTTGAAAAGAGCGTAATCGAAATGGTAAAAGATTTATCCAAGAAAGACGCAGCAAAGGTTGTAGGTCAAGAAGTTGCTAAGCGTGCTCTTGCAAAGGGTATTGAAACCGTAGTATTTGATAGAGGCGGTTACATCTACACTGGTAGAGTACAAAGCGTAGCAGACGGCGCAAGAGAAGCCGGACTTAAATTCTGATAGGAGGAAATTTCATAATGGCAAGAGAAAATAAGTCTCCCAGAAGACAAGAAGAAAAAGACGGCCTTTGCAAAAAGCTCATTTGCGTAAACCGCGTAACGAAAGTTGTTAAGGGTGGTCGTAAAATGAGATTCGCAGCTCTCGTCGTTGTAGGTGACGAAAACGGCAGAGTAGGTTGCGGTATGGGAAAGGCTAACGAAGTTCCCGAAGCAATCGATAAGGCGTCCGCACAGGCTAAAAAATCAATGAGAAAGGTTGCTCTCGTAGGTAGCACCATTTCGCACAGCACGGTAGGTAAGTTTGGTAGAGGTTCTATCGTAATGCTCCCCGCAGAAGAAGGTACTGGTGTTATTGCCGGTGGTCCTGTTCGTGCGGTTATGGAAGCAGCAGGCGTTAAGAACATTAGAACTAAATCTCACGGAACTACCAACCCCATCAACATGGTAAAAGCAGCGCTTGAAGGACTTTACGGTCTTAAATCGGCTGAAGAAGTTGCTGCACTTCGCGGTAAAACCGTTGAAGAAATTTTGGGTTAAGGAGGTAACGAGCAATGGCTAAAGCAAACAAAGTTAAAGTTACGCTTGTAAAGAGCACCATTTCTTGTACCGCCGCTCAAAAAGGCACGGTAGCAGCGTTAGGTCTTAAGAAGATCGGTCAGTCAAATACTTTCGTTGATAGCGCGACTTTACAGGGTCAGTTAAAAGTTGTTTCTCACCTTGTAAAAGTTGAAAACGTTTAAGAGGTGGCACAATGAGAATTGATACTTTACAACCTGCTGAAGGCAGCAGAAAATCGGTTAAGAGACTTGGCCGTGGTACTGGTTCTGGCTTGGGTAAAACAAGCGGTAAGGGCCACAAAGGTCAATGGGCAAGAAGTGGCGGTGGTGTTAGACCTGGCTTTGAAGGCGGTCAAATGCCCCTTACCAGAAGACTTCCCAAGCGCGGTTTCAACAACCATTTCAGAAAAGTTTACGCTATCGTTAACGTAGACGTACTTAACAACTTTGAGGCAAACGCAGTAGTAGATTTTGAGACCTTATGGTGCGCAGGCCTTATCAAAGAAGTTAAAAATGCAGTTGGTCTTAAAGTTTTAGGCAACAGCGAACTTAAAGTAGCATTAACCGTTAAGGCAACTAAGTTCTCGGCATCTGCAAAAGAGGCAATCGAGAAAGCCGGCGGTACTTGTGAATTAGTTTAATTTATCCTTTAACTTTTTAAGACGGAGGTTACAAAATGTTTGAAACGTTAAAACAAGCGTTTAAGGTAAAAGAAATCAGGGTTAAGATATATATAACCTTAGCACTTTTGTTAGTGTATAGAATAGGTTGTTATATCCCCGTTCCTGGTATAGGCTCTGAGCTTATTTCGGGCGGTATAGCTGAAAATCTTTCATACCTTAACATAATGAATATGATGACGGGTGGCTCGCTCCAGTCGGGAACGTTGTTCGCGATGGGTATCGGACCGTACATTAACTCGTCCATTATAATCCAACTTCTCGCAGTTGCAATCCCCTCTTTAGAGAGACTTTCCAAGCAAGGTGAAGAAGGCCGTAAAAAGATTTCTCAGTACACGAGATATTTAACGATTTTGCTTGCAATCGTGCAGGCTCTCGGTATACTTCTCGCGTACGAAGTAAACCTTACTCAATCGGCTGATAACACCGCACTTGCAGATTTACTCTTTGGTCAGGAATGGCTTGCATACATAGTAGTTATTATCTTCTTTACGGCAGGTACTGTAATTACTATGTGGATAGGCGAGAGAATTACCGATTACGGTGTTTCAAACGGAATATCGCTCCTCATTTTCGCTGGTATTTTATCCAGCGCAGGTCAAGCTCTTATTCCTATGGTTACTAACATTTGGGGTACTGAAAGTGGTCTCCAGAACTTCTGGAAACTCATTGCAATGCTTATTGCAATCTTAGTAGTATTCACTTGCATTGTAACCGTTGAGCTTGCTGAAAGGAAAATCCCCGTTCAGTACGCAAAGCAAATCAAGGGCAACAAGATGTATGGCGGTCAGTCCACGGTTATTCCCATTAAGGTTAACTCGACGGGCGTTCTCCCCTTAATCTTCGCGTTCTCGATACTCAGCTTCCCTGAACTCGTTATGACGCTCTTCGGTTGGGCTAACAGTAATTTTGGTATTTGGTGGCAAACCTATATGGGTACTAACTCCTGGGCATACATGGTAGTTTTAAGTTTACTCATCATATTCTTTGCTTACTTCTATACCTCAATTCAGTTCAACCCCGACGATATCTCTAAGAGTATTCAACAAAACGGTGGCTTTATTATGGGTATTCGCCCTGGTAAGCCGACTGCGCAATATCTTAAAAAGATTAGCGGTAGAATTACTCTCTTCGGTGCGATTTTCTTAGCGCTTATCGCGCTTGTACCGGCAATACTCTTCAAGGCAATCAGCCCTGAAAGTTCGGGTGCGTTCACGGCAACTGGTATGCTCATCGTAGTATCGGTAGCTATTGAATTTAACACCGCTCTTCAGTCGCAGATTATGATGAAGAACTACAAGGGATTTTTAAAGTAAGATGAACGTTATATTACTTGGAGCTCCGGGTGCGGGCAAGGGTACTCAAGCGACTAGACTTGCTGAAAAGTACTCAATTCCCCACATTTCGACGGGCGATATTTTCAGAGAGAACATTAAAAAACAAACTCCTATCGGAGTGGTTGCCAAGTCGTATATCGACAAAGGTCAACTCGTTCCCGATGAGGTAACGGTAGAAATCGTTAAACAGCGCTTGAGTCAAGACGACTGCAAGAACGGTTACTTGTTAGACGGTTTTCCGAGGAATTTATTCCAAGCTGAAGAGCTTGACAAGTTTTCAACGGTTGAAAAAGTCGTTAACATCGACGTTGACTTAACGAAATTATTAAAGCGAATTACGGGTAGAAGGGTTTGTCCTTGCGGTGAATCCTACCACGTTGATTTCCTTAATGGTAAAACAACTTGCGCTAAGTGCGGAGCTGAGCTTTATCAAAGAGCGGACGATAACGAGGAGACCGTAGCAAGCAGACTTTCCGTTTATAAAAATCAAACCGCGCCTCTTATTGACTATTATGAAAAGGCTGGAAAGCTTTTAGTTATAGACGGTGACAAGACTATCGACGAAGTGTTTAGCGAGATAGTTTCTAAGCTTGGCTGATATGATTATAATTAAAACGGATAGAGAAATTGAACTTATGAGAGAGCCCTGTAAAGTCGTCAGAGACGTACTGCTTTTAGCAGGTCAAACCGTGAAAGCGGGAATGACGACGGGGGAACTCGATAAGATTTTACACGACTATATAACGTCTTGTGGCGCAAAGCCGTCTTTCCTCGGGTTGTACGGATTTCCCAAAAGCACTTGCATTTCGATAAACGAAGAGGTGGTGCACGGAATACCGGGCAATAGAGTTATAAAGGACGGGGACATCGTTTCCGTAGACGTTGGGGCGTGCCTCAACGGCTTTCACGGCGATGGTGCAAGGACGTTTTGTATAGGAAGCGTAACGCCCGAAAAGGAAAAACTCGTTAGGGTAACTGAAGAGTGTTTCTTTAAGGGTATTGAAGGCATAATGATAGGTAGCGCGCTGGGCGATATCGGTGCTCAAGTTGAAGAGCACGCTGTAAAAAACGGCTTTTCCGTCGTTAAAGCGATGGTGGGGCACGGTATCGGCAGACAGGTTCACGAAGACCCTGAAGTTCCCAACTACGGGAGAAGAGGTGTTGGCGTGAGGCTTAGGCGCAATATGGCGCTAGCCATTGAGCCCATGATAAATATGGGAACTTACCAAGTCGACATTGACGGGTGGGACTGTATTACGAGGGACAAGATGCCGTCAGCGCACTATGAAAACACGGTTGTTATAACCGACAACGGCGTTGAGATATTAACGCTGTAAAAACAAACTCTCGCGCCGAATCTGGTGGTACGGTGTAAACTTTAAGCCTTAAGGAAGAAGCGGGCGCGTGGGCGGTAGCAAGCAAAGCTTGCAAGCGATTATAAAAATGGAGGTAATAAAGAGTGTCTAAAAACGACGTTATTGAGGCTGAAGGCGTTATAGTCGAGGCTTTACCGAACGCTACGTTCAAAGTTAAACTCTCAAACGGCTTTATCATAACGGCATACATTTCGGGTAAGCTTAGAATGAATTACATTAAGATTATTCCGGGTGATGGAGTTAAGATAGAGATGAGTCCTTACGATTTAACCAAAGGCAGAATCGTATGGCGCAGTAAAAACTGATTTTTATAATCAAAAAATAATCGGAGGATAGAAAAATGAAAGTAAGACCATCAGTAAAACCTATGTGCGACAAATGCAGAGTCATCAGAAGAGAAGGCAAAGTTATGGTAATTTGTTCCAAGAACAAAAACCATAAGCAAAAGCAAGGTTAATTACTTCTTACAAACCAAACAACACTAAAAATAAATTATAAATTATTTAACTAATTTGGAGGGTTAAAAAAATGGCTCGTATTGCCGGTGTAGATTTACCAAGAGAAAAGCGTGTTGAAATCGGTATCACTTATATTTACGGTATCGGTAGACCGACCGCAACTAAAATTTTAAAAGCAACAGGAATTAATCCTGACACTAGAGTTAAGGATTTAACTGAAGAGGATGTATCTAAACTTAGAGAATACATCGAACACAACTATTCAGTAGAAGGTGAACTTCGTACTGAGGTTAACCTTAACATCAAAAGACTTATGGAAATCGGCTGTTTCCGCGGTGTAAGACACAGAAAGGGTCTTCCCGTAAGAGGTCAGAGTTCCAAGAGAAACGCACGTACCAGAAAAGGTCCGCGTAGAACAGTCGCTAAGAAAAAGACTGCATCTAAGTAAGAGGAGGGATAAGTTATTATGGCTAAAGCTACTACTAAAAAGCGTAGAGAACTTAAAAAAGTTGATAAAGGTCAGGTACACATCCAGTCTTCTTTCAACAATACCATCGTAACCGTAACCGATATGAACGGTAATGCAATTACCCAAGCAAGTGCAGGCGCACTCGGTTATAGAGGTTCGAGAAAAAGCACCCCGTTTGCTGCACAGCAAGCTGCTGAAGTTGCAGTAAAAGCTGCAATGGAACACGGCTTAAGATCTGCTGAAGTTTACGTAAAAGGTCCTGGTCAGGGCAGAGAATCAGCTATCAGAGCATTAGGCGTATGCGGTGTAGAAGTAACTCTTATTAAAGACGTTTCTCCTATTCCCCACAACGGTTGCCGTCCGCCTAAGCGTCGCAGAGTATAATAGGGAGGTAAATAGGAAATGGCTAAATATACAAACGCAAAATGTCGTTTATGCAGAAGAGCAGGATGCAAACTTTTCTTAAAAGGCGAAAAGTGCTATAAAACCGTTTGCCCGTTTGAACAAAGACCGGTAGCACCTGGTCAGCACGGCGCAGGCAGACACAAAGTTTCCGAGTACGGTACTCAGCTTGCTGAAAAGCAAAAGGCTAAGAGAATTTACGGCGTACTTGAAAAGCAATTCAGAGATTATTACGTTGAGGCTGATAGAATGAAAGGCGTAACGGGTGAAAATATGTTATCTCTTCTTGAGAGAAGACTTGATAACGTAGTATTCCGCCTTGGCTTTGCATCTTCTCGTTCGTCCGCTCGTCAACTTGTAACTCACGCACACTTTACCGTTAACGGTAAGAACGTAAACATTGCGTCTTATCAAATCAAGGTTGGTGACGTAGTTGCTGTTAAGGAAACCAAGAGAGGCAATAAATACTTTGAGGCGTTCAAACAAACTGAACATGCGAACAACGTTCCTAAGTGGCTTGAATTTGATGCTGAAAAACTCGAAGGAAAAGTAATCGCTCTTCCCACGAGAGAAGATATTGATTTACAGATTCAGGAACAAATGATCGTCGAGTTGTATTCTAAGTAATATAAGACGGTAATCTATAATTTAGGAGGTAAGTTTTCCATGATGGAAATTGAAATGCCTAAGATTTCGGTAGAAGAAAGCGAAGACAGAAGTTACTGTAAAATCGTTGTTGAGCCCCTTGAAAAAGGCTTTGGCATCACCGTAGGTAACTGCTTGAGAAGAACCTTATTGTCAGCACTTCCGGGCGCTGCAATTCAGGGTATCAAGTTCGCTCCGAATCTTGACGTTAAACATGAATTATCAACGATTAAAGGCGTTAAGGAAGACGTTGTTGAAATAATTCTCAACTTAAAGGCAGTAGCTTTAAAGACTACTACCACCGATATTGAGTTCAAAAAGGTATTAAACCTTAGAAAAGAAGGTCCTTGCGTAGTTAAGGCAGGGGACATTGAGCTCGATGCTGAAGTTGAGGTGTTAAATCCCGACCAGTACATTTGTACTGTTGATGAAGGCGGTATTTTAGACGTTGATCTTACTATCGGTAGAGGTAGGGGTTACAAGAGCGCTGATAACAACAAGACCGGTGAAATCGGTTACATTGCTATCGACTCTATTTACACTCCCGTATCTAAAGTTAGCTACAACGTTGAAAATGCAAGAGTTGGTCAAAACCTTGATAGAGATAGACTTATCTTAGAGGTTTGGACGAACGGTGCATTCACGGGTAAGGAAATCGTTTCCCTCGCTGCAAAAATCGTGCAGGAACACATTAGTATTTTCGTAAACCTTTCGGACGTTATGAGCGGTTTCGGCATCTTAGTTGCTCCGCCGACTGATCCGCTTCCGAAGATTTTGGAAATGAGCATAGAAGAAATGGATTTATCCGTACGTTCTTACAACTGTTTAAAGCGTGCTGGTATCCACACTATTGAAGATTTAACACAAAAGACCGAAGACGATATGCTCAAAGTAAGGAACTTGGGTAAAAAATCTCTCGATGAGGTGATTTTAAAACTCAACAGTTACGGTCTTAAATTAAAGGAACAGGAGGAATAATAAAATGCCGGGAAGAATGGGTTTAACTACTACTCAAAGAAAAGCAGTACTCAGAAATCAGGCTTCTAACCTTTTATGGTACGGAAGAATTGAAGTTACCGAAGGACACGTTCGTGCATTAAGACCTTACGTTGAAAAAATCATTACTTTAGCAGTAAACAGCTATGACGATACCGTTGAAACTACGGTTACTACTACTGATGCTAAGGGTAAAGAGGTTACCAAGAAGGTTATAAAAGACGGTCCTAAAAAGCTCAATGCTAGAAGAAAAATCATGAGCCTTACCTACGATTTGCAGTTCGTTAAAGAAAAGGGTGAATCCAAGGCTGATTTTAAAGCAAGAGTTAAAGGCATTAACCATCCGCTTATCGAAAAGATATTCAATGAAATCGCTCCCAAATACGCCGATAGAAAAGAAGAACTCGGCCAAGGTGGCGGTTATACCAGAAAATATCTTAAGGGTCAGCGCCGTGGTGATGCTGCGGAAGTGGCTATTGTTGAATTAGTATAAAAAATGCAGGCTTTTGCCTGCATTTTTTATATATTATTCTATTTATTTTAAATTAAGATTGACAAATTAAATTTAAAATAGTAACATTAAATAGTAATAAAATGTAAGCGCTTATGAGCGCGTAGTGAGGATAAAGTATGCAATACGAATTTATGGCAAATAGGTTAGAAAACATTCACTCCGATATCCGTGGCCCCGTATTTTTTAGGGCTCTTGAGATGGAGGCTGAAGGTCAAAAAGTACTAAAGCTCAATACTGGTAACCCCGCAGCGTTTGGTTTTAAAATGCCTGCGTCCGTTAAAAATCATATTCTTGAAAACGTTGAAAAATCTCTTGGCTACTGTGGCTTAAGAGGTATGCAAGCAACCTTGCAAGCAATTATGGATTACGAGGTTTCCAAAGGCGTTCCCGTAACCTCTACTAACGACGTATTCGTAACTAACGGCGTTTCAGAGGCGGCAAATATGCTCGCTACCGCTCTCGTAAACGAGGGTGACGAGGTGTTGATGCCTAATCCCGGCTATTCGTTATGGTCTAACTCCGTGCTCGCTGCAGGTGGCGTCCCCGTATTTTACGACTGTAATGAAGAGGACGAGTGGAATCCCGACATCGAAGATATTGAGAGGAAGATTTCTAAGCGCACTAAGGCAATCGTAGTTATCAACCCGAATAACCCCACCGGCGCTCTTTATTCCGATAAAATCTTGCTCCAAATCGCTGAGATTGCAAGAAAGAACGATATTATCGTATTCTCAGATGAAATTTACGATAGGCTTGTATTTGACGGTTTAGTTCACAACTCCTTTGCGAAACTCGCACCCGACCTTCCCATCGTAACCTTGAACGGCCTTTCCAAATCGCATTGCCTTTGCGGTTTAAGAAGTGGTTGGATAGTTCTCAGCGGTAAATGCAAAAAGATGGAAGAATTGCAAAAAGCTCTCGTAGTTTTAGCGTCCGTTAGACTTTGCTCTAACGCTTTAATGCAACTTATCGTTCCCACCGCGTTAAAGGACGTTGAGTACACTAAAGAAATGATTTCTCCGACCGGCAGACTTTTCCTTCAAAGAGAGGCTTGCGTTAATGCAATCAACGAGATTGACGGTTTGTCGGTAGTAAAGAATAAAGGTGCGTTCTATATCTTCCCGAAAATTGATACCGAAAGATATAACGTTACTAACGACAAAGAGTTTGCAAGAGGCTTACTTGAGGCAAAGAAGATTTTAATCGTTGCAGGCACGGGCTTTGGATACAAGACCCCCGACCATTTCAGAGTAGTTATGCTCCCTGAGCACCAAACTCTTAAAGACGCAATGTACGAAATCGGCGACTATCTTCAAACTCTTAAGAAGTAATCTCACTAAATAATAAAAATAATATATACAAATAATAAAAAAGTGTGGATAAATTCCACACTTTTTTTGTTTTAATTCTCAAGTTCGCTAAATAAAACTTTTGTTATCTTCGTACTGTTAAGGCTAAACTCCGTTCCGTTGCTGTGATAATATGCAACCAAGAACCCGTCTTTAACTTTGCAGATGGTGGGGTAGCAGTAATAATTCGAGCGGTCGTCTTCCAGATAATAGCAGTTTTTCTCAAACGCGTTGAAATCAATGTTTTTAAAGGTTAAAGACCTTCCGTCGTCACGACTGACAGCTATTGCAAAAGGAGTTCTTGCAACGCTTCCCCAAACGGGAGCGGTTTCATCGTTTGGCAACGGGTTGTAAACGGCAACGGTATATTTGCCAACTTTTTTAACCTTCATAGGTGAAACGGGCGACTTAAAATATTCGTTAGGAGTGGGTGTTTCAAAAGTTTTGCCACCGTCGGTTGAAAAAGTTTGGTATTGATAGCGAAGGGCAGTTCGAGCGTAAACCCACAAATCCCCGTTTTCAAATTCGTAAATTCCAGGTTCTTGAAACTTGGTGTAATCGTCAAAGGGAAAAGATATTTTAGTTTCAAGCATATCCCAAGTAAAGCCGTCGTCATCGGAATAGGCAAAATGGATTTCGCCGGGAGTAATATTTAAAACGTCGTATCCGTGATAAGCAAGTGGGATAATAATCCTTCCATTTTTTAAAACGGTTACTCTATCATTATTCATTATGTAATGGATAGTTTTATCCTTGCATATTCTTATGGGGTTAGACCAAGTTTCGCCGTTATCTTTTGACCTGACGAGGTGTGGAGTAGAGTTTATAGTGCCGTTATTTTCAGAGTAAACGCCGTAAAACATACCCAAATCGCCGTTATTAAAGATAATAAGGTTTGGTGAGTTGAGGTTTTTCTCTGATTCGCCAAGCTCTAAAAGAATTCTTTTTCCGTACCAAGTTTCCCCTTCGTCATTTGAATAATATGCAACTATTCTTGCGGGGGCGTGGTCAACGCGAGAGCCTGCAAAAAATTCGCAAAGCGCAAACATTAACGTTCCGTTATTTAATCTTATAATAGTTCCTTCGCCGTTTCTTGCAATTTCATTTGAAGTTGGCAAAAATAAAACTTGTTTACCGATTTTTTTCATTTAACACTTTTTTGATTATTCATTGTAAAATAGGCATTTAAACGCAGATTTATCGTTGATTTTACCTTCGATATAAACGCCGTTATCAACTTGCTTTTTATAAATTTTTATCTCGTTATCAAGATAGCATTGAGAAATAAAGTGGATTTCAAAGGCGTTGTAGTTTAAGCTGTTAAACTCTTCAGGCGTAAAGGTGTTGAGCGCCATTTTTGAGTAAACTACGTTGTTAACGTGCCCGTTTACGTCAATATCGGAATATCCAGCTTTATAAGTATATGAGTAGTCTTCCTCGCAAACTTCCTCTCTCAGTCTTAAAAACGGAGAAACGCTTGCACGCTCTTCAATATGAGGCATATCGGCGGGGTAGGAAACGGTGTCAAGCCGTCTTAAACCCATAGTGTCAAAGTCGAGTACGCACCACTCGCTTGAGCCGTTAATTTCGCCGTTTTCGCCCGATATTTTATAATCTCTGATAAATCTAACGGCTTGAGGCTTTATGGGCCATGTAGAAAGGGTTACAGCGTCGTGCTGGCGAATTTTACCCGTCTTTTTAAACTTCACCTTGGAAATTACCCAAAAGGCGTTAGAACGCTCTTTAAGCGTTTTATAGTCTGTTTCAAGCTCAACTGCGTGTTCGGTAGCAAGGTCTTGGAAAAAGTTAAGTATAGCGTCCGTTCTCAAAGTTTGCGTATCGTCACAATGAGAGGCGTAGATTAAAGTGTCAAGCTTTAAGTTGTTATTCATATTTCACCTTGTTGTCAACGTTATCTCTAAAATTCTTCGGTGAGTATCCAACGAGCTTTTTAAATAGTTTTGAAAAGTAAGACGCGTCCAAATATCCCACCTTTTCCATAATGATATTTATCGGCAAATCCGTGTTTTCAAGTAGGCGTTTTGCCTCTTCTATTTTTTTAATGGAAAGGTATTTAATCGGCGTATAGCCCGTTTTTTCTTTAAATTTCTTTATAAAATGGTTGCCAGAACAGTTGAATTTTTCAGCTAAAAAATCGAGGGTAAATTGCTCGGTGTAGTTATCGTTGATAAACTCGATAGCCTTGTCAATATTATCAACGTAAGAAGGCATTTTTTGCGGTAACGATTTATCAAAGAATATTGCCACGAGTTCAAATATCATAGACGAGGTTTTCAAACTCCTAAACGGCTCTGAAAGGTCGCCGTGCCTAATAACTCCGTTAATAATATCAAGCGCGCCTTGTAGATTTGAAAGCTTTATCTTTACGGGTGAGGTGTATCCGGAAAAATATTCGGAAACGCCTTGTTTCATAGCAAAGTGTATCCAACTTTTTTTAACGAATTTGATATCGGTTAACCTTGCTGAATGCATGACGTTAGAGGGGATAAGCACCATATCTCCCTCGCGTGCAGTAAAACTAACGCCACCGCCCTCAACGAAAATTTCGCCTTTTTCTATAACGTAAATCTTATTGTCTGGAATAACTACGTTAGACCAGTTCCAGTTGTTTTCAATCGTAGAGATTGAACCGAGTGTATATTTGCACGAAATAAATGGATTCATAATATTTATTTTAACCTTTTACCACTTATATTGTCAAGTGATTTTGTACAAAAGCAAAGTGAAAAAATACAAGGATAATTTTTGCTAAACGATTGTAATTATCGTGCTAAAATGTTAAAATTTAATTATGATTATATTTGATTTATATCCCAACGGAAAAACTAAAGCGGTAACCTTTTCTTATGACGACGGGTCGAAAAACGATTTACGCCTTGTAGACACGTTTGATAAGTACGGCGTAAAAGCTACGTTTAATCTCGTTAGCGCTTGGATAGATGCGAGCGATAATTTTTTAAATAAAGCGGACGTTTTAGAAATTTCTAAAACTCACGAGATTGCAAATCACACAAAGCATCATCTTTGGAATGAGAGAATTCCTATTGACCAAATGGTATCCGAGGTGGTTGAGTGTAAAAACGACCTTGAAGATATAATCGGCAAATCGGTTAGGGGCTACGCGTATCCAAACGGAAAGTACAACGATGAACTCTTAGCGCTTTTAAAGGGCTTAGGCGTAAGCTACGCACGTACTGCCGCTCAGCTTAGAACTTTTGCTCACCCCGAAAACTTCTTGCTTTGGTCTGGCACTTGCCATCATGACAATGCTGTGGGGGATGCTAAGAACTTTATCAAACTCACATCGTACGGCAAACTCCCCGTCTTTTACGTGTGGGGGCACAGCCACGATTTTGAGCGCAAGGGCAACTGGAACGCGTTAACCGAAACGCTCGAAATTTTAAAGGAAGATAACACCATTTGGTATGCAACGAACATCGAGCTTTACGAGTATTTAACTGCTATAAAACAGCTTAAAATCTCTCATGGAGAAAAATCAGTATACAATCCGTCGTGCATATCAGTTTATGCCACCGTTGATGGAAAAGCGGTTGAGTTTAAACCCGGTTTAACTTTACTATAATGAAAAAACTAATATCAATTTTGACTTTAATTATATGTATTTTTTGTTTCCCCGCTTGTAAACAAGGCGGGGAAAATTTAAGTGTTTACGCGCCTGACGGCGCGCCTGCGCTCGCCTTGTCTTACGCTATGGAAACCGTTGACGGCGTTGATTTTAACGTTGTTGGAGCGGAGGTTATAAAGGCTAAGGTTACGGGTGAAAGCCCCGTTGCAGACGTTGCTATCGTTCCTATAAACGTGGCGTCTTTATACTTAGGTAGTGGTGATGTGTATCAAGCGCTCGGCGTTGTAACGCACGGCAATTTTTATTTTTTAAGCGAGGGTGAAGAAACTCTCACTCGCGAAAATTTAAGTGGCGCAATAGGTAAAACTATAGGCGTTGTTCAGTTACCTAATATACCTGGGCTTGCATTAAAAGTGGCGTTATCTGAGCTTGGAATTTCCTATAAAGAGCTTATAAACGGTGAAACTGCCGATAGCGATAAGGTTAATTTGCTTGCGATAAAGCCAACCGAGATAGGTCAGCTTTCGTGTGAATATTATCTTGCCCCGTCGCCCGTGGCGGACGGAAAAGCGAGAGATTTGGGCTTGAATTTTTTTGGAAGTTTGCATTCTCTCTATGAGGGTAACAGTTTTCCTCAAGCGATGTTAGTTGCCAAAAAGAGCGTAATTTCTGACAATTTTGGAAAGGTAAAATCAATAGTTAACGCTTTAAGTTATAGCGGTGAATTTTTAAAGATTGAAAACAAAACTAAAATCTTTTCCCTTATAAACGGTAATTTAGAAAACGGCTTAACGCCTACGTACAATCAAAACAACTTTACCGAAAAAGCGATTGAGAGGGCAAATATTAACTTTGTTTCCTCGCCAAATTGTAAATCTAAGGTGATAGAGTTTTTACAAAGGGTAAAAACGGTTAACTTTAGCGCGGTTAACGTTTTTGAAGAAAAGTTTTTCTATACGGGAGCGTTTTAATGGCTAAAAAGACGGCGTACTCGCTCGGCGGAATACTCTTTATTTTCGCCACCTGGTTAATTTTATATATAACGGTTAAAAACCAAGTGGTAATTCCGTCTCCCTTAAAAACTATTAAGGAGGCACTTTTGTTGTTTACAAAAGGGTATTTTTACTCGGCGCTTTTCAACACGCTTTTAAGGGTTATAATCGCATTTATAATATCGTTTATATTAGCGGTTATAACGGCAGTTTTAAGCTGTAAATTTAGCGCTTTTGCAGGGGTGTTTAACGTGGTGATTGCCGTGCTTAGAAGTCTTCCTACACTTGCGATTTTGCTCGTAATTTTAGTGCTTTCAGTAAGCCGTACCACCGCGCCTGTGGCAGTGTGTTTTTTAACGCTGTTTCCCCTTTTACACACGGGCGTTTATTCGGCGATTTCAGCCGTTTCTAAAGAGCAAATAGAGATGTGCAAGGTGTATAAAGTTCCCTTTAAAAAACAGGTTTTCAACTTGTATTTGCCAAGCGTTTTGCCACCCCTTTGTTTAGACGTTTCATCGGCGTTATCGTTTGGAATAAAGCTTACCGTTTCGGCGGAGATTTTAGCGAGTGTTTACGGCAGTATCGGGGGGTTAATGTACGAGGCGAGCATCTATAGCCCAACTATGCTTTTCGCCCTTGCTATCGCAGTTTGTATAATAGGCATAATCATTGAAGTTATCGGAAAATTTGCATTTGAAAAGGCGGGTAAGAGATTGAGATGAAAATTGATAATTTGACCGCCGTATACGGCGATAAAAAGGTTTTAGATAACTTAAACGTTGAGTTCAAAGAAGGGCAAATCACCTGCGTTCTCGGGCATTCCGGCGCTGGCAAAACTACGTTACTTAAGTGCATTGCAAACCTTAAAGATTACGAGGGTATAATCGAGGGGGAAAGCCCGTCTTTCGTATTCCAAGAACCAAGGCTTATAGATGGAATTACCGTTTATAAAAACCTCTCGCTCGTAGGCTTATCGGATAGTGATATTTTAAGTGGACTAAAAAGCCTTAACATGCTTGATAAAATGAACGAATATCCCAAATCTCTTTCGGGTGGCGAGAGGCAGAGGATTAACTTTTTGCGCGCCCTTTACTATCCGTCTAATACCA
This sequence comes from Clostridia bacterium, assembly GCA_017414525.1. Taxonomy (GTDB): domain Bacteria; phylum Bacillota; class Clostridia; order Christensenellales; family Borkfalkiaceae; genus UBA1259. Next base: position 19,872 of record JAFQLO010000060.1, read on the forward strand.
TTTTGATGGACGAGCCGTTTTCCTCTTTAGATATAGGCTTAAAGCTGTCGCTTATAAACGATTTTATATCTATTTGGAAAGAGAAAAAGCAAACGGTGATTTTCGTAACGCACGATATTGAAGAGGCTCTACTTCTTGCCGAGCGAGTGCTCGTTATAAAGCAGGGCAAAATAGCGTTTGATACGCTAATTGAAGATGAATTTCCAAGAGAGTATTATGGCAATGAGAAGATGAGAAAACTTTTGCTTTCCCACCTCTTGTAATCGTTTACAAATGGCTTAATATTTGTTATAATAACTAAGACTAAACTATTAAAGGATAAAACAATGGCAGGACAACTTAGAGAACTTCCCACCTCCGTTAAAAAATTAAGGCGCGAGGTATTTCGCGAGGTTGCGAGGGTTGCGTATGATACCGCGCCCGAAAAAATAAACGACGCTATCGAGGCAATTCCCTACAAGATAACGCCGACTGAAATTCCTCGTTTTTTCGAGAGTATTTATCGTGAAAGAGCGATTGCGTCGGAGCGCGTAAGGCTTGCTATGGGCATGAGTTTACGCCCGTCGGATAAGCCCGTGCATATTACCGATGGCTTGGACAACAGTAATATTTCCGATAAGTACTACGAGCCACCCTTGATGCAGGTAATACCTTCTGCTTGCGATAAGTGCAAGGATAACGTTTACGAGGTTTCCGATCAATGTAGAAATTGCGTTGCTAAAGCTTGCGTTGCAGCTTGCCCTAAAGACGCAATCTCCTTTGTTGACGGCAGGGCGGTTATAGACCAAGAAAAATGCGTTCATTGTGGAAAGTGTAAGAAAGCTTGCCCGTACGACGCTATTGCGCATAAGGTTCGCCCCTGTTCCTCCGCTTGTGGCATAAAAGCAATCACTACCGACGAACTTGGTAGAGCTAAGATAGATAACGACAAGTGCTTGGGTTGTGGGCAATGCATGGTAAGCTGTCCGTTTGCGGCTATTGCCGATAAATCTCAAATTTTCCAAATGATACAAGCCATTAAAAAAGGCGATTACGTTGTTGCTGAAATTGCACCTGCAATCGTTGGTCAGTTTGGTGGTGACGTTACTATCGCAATGATAAAGGGCGCGCTTTTAGACCTTGGCTTTAAAGAGGTTCACGAAGTTGCAAGCGGTGCGGATTTCGCATGCTCAACGGAGGCTCACGCCTACGTTAACGAGGTTGTATCAGGGAAACTTCCATTCCTTTTAACTTCGTGCTGTCCCAGCTGGGCGATGCTTGCAAAAAAGCAATTCCCAACTCTTATCGACCAAGTTTCGCAAGCGCTCACTCCCATGGTTGCAACTGCGAGAAAGATAAAGCAAAAAACTCCTGAGGCAAGGGTTGTATTTATAGGACCTTGCGCTGCTAAAAAGCTCGAGGCGTCGCGCATGAGTGTTAGGAGTGACGTTGATTTCGTTATCACCTTTGAAGAGCTTTCCGGTATTTTCGAGGCGAGGGAAATCGACTTTGAAAAGTATAGAGGCGAAAGGTCTATTCACGAGGCGACTGGCGCAGGTAGAGGCTACGCCATAGCGGGTGGCGTTGCGAGCGCTATTGAAAAATGCGTTAAGGAATATTACCCCGGCGTTGAGGTTAAAATAGAGCACGCAGAGGGCTTAGAAGAATGTAAAAAAATGCTCCTTCTTGCAAAGGCAGGCAAGAAGAACGGGTGCTTGATAGAGGGCATGGGTTGCCCCGGCGGTTGCGTTGCGGGCGCTGGAACGAACATTTCTATAGCCAAGGCAACGGGCGAGGTTGAAAAGGTTGTTAGCACATCAACAAAGCCTATTCCTCCAAAAGATTTATACGAGATAGACTTGCCGTAATCGGCAATAAAAAAGCACGGTTAGACCGTGCTTTTTTGTTTGTTTAATTAATCGGGTAAAACGTCGTTAGCGTGTTTTTCAAGCCATTCGAGGCAAACTTTATAGCCCTCGTGATCAAGGTCAGCCATAGTGTTGGTGTGAAGGCATATACCGTCAACTTCTTTATTCTTGAGAAGTTCGTAGTATCTGTCAAGTTGCCAAGCAACTTCCTTGGGGTCAGCCTTTTTATTGTCGCCAAAATTGTAAAGATAAAGTCCGAGAATTCTCTTCTTGCCTTCCGTCTTTTCCTTATAAATTTTAAATCTCTCTTCAAACTTCCAAAGGTTAGATTCGCCCATGGTCCAAAGCATAATGCCGTCAAACGGCTCAATGTATGGCCAGAACTCTTTATCCTTTTCCTCGTCAACGCCAAACTCGTCGATGTATAAAACCATCCACATATCTAAACGGCGGTCACAGTTGTTGTGTAAGATATCAGCGGTTTTTCTAATGTTTTCAATGGGGAAGTTCTTGTATCTTCCGCCTGCGATAAAGTCATCGAAAACACCGCAAGTAATATTCTTAAATTCCTTAGCTTCTTCAACGAGTTCCTGAGCAAACTCAGGGTTTACGCCAGCGCCTTTTAACGATACACCGTCGTTATCTCTAAGCAAGTCCCAGCCAACTCTTTGCATGGGCTTGAAAGAAATGTTGTATTGACGGCGGTTTACCTTAGTACCGGCAGGAACCATGAAAAGACCGGTACAATCAAGTAGCATTGCGCCTTCAAGCGGTGTCATACGAGAAAGTTCGGTGTTGCCGTACTCGTTGTAATACTTTCCTTCCGGGTGAGCCCAAAGCCATAATTTATCTTTTAAAGTAGTCATTATAAATCTCCTTTATATTTGTGTTTTATCACACATATTTTGTACAACAATTATATACCTATTAAATTTGCTTGTCAATAGTGTTTTTATAAAAAACAGCGTAAAATTTCAAGCGACCAAAAAATTTTAATTATGGTGTTAAAATGCTTGTAAAAAGGGGGAGGATATGCTATAATTATTACAAATAATTATTAATATCTATTCGGAGTTTCTGTTACTGACGGATAATTATGGTTTACCATAGTGGAGCAGAAATGTTAACAATCGTTTGATTGAGCCGACCGTCTGGGCGTACTTCTTTTTCATCTGTAAAAGGATAGTTACGCTCATTTTTATTTTTTTAACGCGGATTTAATATGAGTTTTAAGGAGATTTTATGAAAAAAGTAGCAATTATAATGGGTAGCGATAGCGATTTACCTATCGTTGAAAAAGCTGTAAACGTACTCAAAGATTTCGGTGTTCCGTTCGAGGTTCACGTGTATTCCGCACACAGAACGCCTGAAGAGGCTGGTGCGTTTGCTCAATCTGCTAAGCAAAACGGCTTTGGCGTAATAATCGCCGCAGCTGGTATGGCGGCTCACCTCGCTGGCGCGCTTGCTGCAAGAACGACTCTTCCAGTAATAGGAATTCCTTGCAAGTCCTCCGCGCTTGACGGAATGGATGCACTCTTATCAACAGTTCAAATGCCCACGGGAGTTCCCGTTGCAACGGTGGCGATAAACGGCGCTGGCAACGCGGCTTTACTTGCCGTTCAGATGCTTGCTTTATCTGATGACGGCTTAGCTAAAAAACTTGAGGATAAAAAACAGAGCGATAGAGTTAAAGCTTTGGAAAAGGACGCTAAAGTTGTTGAAACTTTTAACTAATAAATTTTATTTAAATTTTTAAATTAAGGAGAAATATTTATGGAAAACAAACTTGTTTATACCGGTAAGACCAAAAACGTATATGCACTTGAAAATGGCAACTACTTATTAAAGTTTAAAGATGACTGCACGGGTAAGGACGGCGTGTTTGACCCGGGTGAAAACTCCGTTGGTTTGACTATTGACGGTGTTGGTGACGTTAATCTTCGTATGTCCATCTACTTCTTTGAAAAAGTAAATGCCGCAGGTATTAAAACTCACTACGTATCCGCTAATCTTGACGACACTACTATGGAGGTTTTACCTGCAAAGCCGTTCGGAAAGGGCTTAGAGGTAATTTGCCGTCACAAAGCGGTTGGTAGTTTCTTGCGCCGTTATAGCGATTACATCGAAGAGGGTGCTGATCTTCCCGCATACGTTGAGACCACCTTTAAAAACGACGAGAAGGGCGATCCGTTAGTTACTAAGGACGGGCTTATTGCTCTTGGTGTTATGACTGACGCTCAGTATGAAGACGTTAAGGTTATGACCCAAAAAATTACCAAAATCGTAGCTGACGACCTTAAGGAGAAAGGACTTATCCTTTACGATATCAAGTTTGAATTCGGTTATGATAAAGACGGTCAAGTTATGCTTATTGACGAGATTGCGTCCGGCAATATGAGAGTTTACAAAGACGGTAAGTATATCGACCCGATGACTTTATCTAAATTATTTTTCGCATAAGGCTTGAGTTTAAAAAGGAGGAACTAAAATGGGAGGCTTTTTCGGGGCAGTTGGTAAAACGGATGTTATATCGTCGGTGTTTTACGGAACTGATTACCACTCACACCTAGGTGTTAAACGCGGTGGTATTGCTGCATACAACGAAGAAGACGGGCTTCAAAGGGAAATTCACAACATTGAAAATTCTCCCTTTAGAACTAAGTTTGCAGATATTTTTGATGATATGTCGGGTTGTTCGGCTATCGGTTGTATAAGCGATTCCGACCCTCAACCACTTCTTATCCGTTCAAAGCTCGGCAAGTACGCCATTTGCATAATAGGCAAAATCAACAATGCGGAAGAACTTATCAAAGAGTATCTCGACGAGTATGGTGGGCATTTTGATACGCTTTCGGGTAGCAAGGTGAACCTCACCGAGCTCGTTACCGCACTCATAAATCACAAAGACAGTTTTGCCGAGGGCATTAAGTTTGCTCAAAGCGTTATTGACGGAGCTGCGTCCATCTTAATTTTATTAGACAACGGCAACATCATTGCCGCACGCGATAAGTTTGGTAGAATACCCGTACTCGTTGGTCGCGGGGAGGACGGATACTGCGTTACCTTTGAATCCTTTGCCGCTTACAAGCTCGGATATAAAATCGAGCGCGATTTAGGTCCTGGTGAGGTCGTTGAATTGACGGCTGACGGGGTTAACGTTTTAGTTGAGCCTCAAAAAGAAATGAAGGTTTGCTCTTTTCTTTGGACGTATTATGGATACCCTGCCTCTTGCTATGAGGGCGTTAACGTAGAATATTCTCGCTACAGAAACGGCGAGATTATGGCAAGTGACGAACTTGAGGAAATTAAAAATTACAACATAGATTACGTTGCGGGCGTTCCAGATTCCGGCACACCCCACGCTATAGGTTATGCAAGAGAGAGCAAAATTCCCTTTGCTCGCCCCTTTATAAAATACACGCCTACTTGGTCGAGGAGCTTTACTCCTGCTAAGCAATCTGAAAGAAATAAGGTTGCAAAGGCAAAGTTACTCCCCGTAGAACATTTTATCGACGGAAAGAACCTCTTGTTTGTTGACGATTCTATCGTTAGAGGAACTCAGCTTAAAGGGACTGTTGATTTCCTCTATGAAAACGGAGCGAAAGAAGTTCATATTCGTTCGGCTTGTCCACCTATCTTCTATAGCTGTAAGTATTTAAACTTTACACGTTCCACCAACGAAATGGAACTTATTGCAAGGAGCATAATAGTTGAGCTTGAGGGCGAAGAGGGTTTAAAATATATCCCCGAATACGCTGACGGAAAGACCGAACGCGGTAAAAACCTCAGAAAGAAAATGGCTGAAAAATTCCATTGCAAAACTATAGACTTCCAGTCTCTCGAAGGGCTTTGCAAATCAATAGGTATAGATAGGTGCAAGTTGTGTACTTATTGTTGGAACGGCAAGGATTAAGCCGTTATTTGCGTCGCAATACTGCGTTTCTGCTTAGTGTTTTGACTTCGACAACCAAAAAGGTTAGTCTCATCCAAAACACGTCGCGAGCCTTGTCTTGCTTGCAACTAACGTCTTAGTATTTAAACCGTTATTTTGGGCATTATGCGTCGTTTCTGCTCGAGTGATAGACTTCGTTGACCAAAAAGGTTAGT
>JAFQLO010000061.1 GCA_017414525.1 Clostridia bacterium
GCGAATGCTGAGATGTTATCGAGAGGGGTAGATAGATATAAAAGTTCAGACGCTGTGTTTTCCGCTAGCGCAACGAGTGCAGAGTCTTGAACACGCAAGGTTTTAGCAAAGTAATCTAGAATTTCTATAATGTTACTATCAGCAAGGTTGTTTCCTAACAGAATAAGGTTGCAAAAAGATAACTTTGGAAACCACCCTGAAAGATCTCCTAAATTCTTTAACGCCTCGCCAACCGTTTTTCCTTTGCCGCTAAGTTGTGCCTTCAAGTTTTCCGAGTTAGTATCGGTAGCCTCCGGAACGGCAATTTGAGCGGTTAAGAGAAAATCGTCCTCTGATTTGTCTACGGCAATAGCCGTGATTATCGAGGTTTTTTCCACGTCGATAAGTCCAAAGTCGTTGGAGAAAAAGAAAACGAACAGCGCAAGTATTGCTAGCATTATATATTTGACCTTTTTAAGCTGCATATTTTTTCTCCTTTACGGCAAATAGCGAAATTATAATTGGCAATAAGTTTCCTATAACTAAAAAGAAAACTCCTAAGTGTTTGGTTATAATACTCTCAATGCTATACGAATAACCTTGCAAGAATATCATTATAAATAACTGCACGCTTACCGTTATAAGTGGCGCAATCCAAGTTTTTTTTAAGTTAAACAGTCTATTTATTATTCTGCACGAAAAATAAACAGGAAGAGATAGCGAAAAGATACCGGAAAATAATAATAAAAATATTCCTAGGTAATCAAACCTACCTATATTGTTTATAACGGTAGTGTATTTTGAAATCTCGGTAAGAGCAAATCTCTGCCTTGATGCGATAGATGTGAACACAGAGTAAAACATTATCAAAAAGAAAACCACCATTAGCGCACTTAAAAAGTAACATAAAAAGAATTTTTTATCGTCACTTTTTTGGTAGTTAAATTCCCCGATAAAAAACAGAAAATATACCGAATCTCCAAACCAAGTTAGCGTGGACAACCAGCCTTTAACGATTTTGCCCACTCCGTTCGCGCCGATAGGAAGTATTGCGGAAAAGTCAGAGTTAGAAAAGGAGAGAGAAAAAAGTATCACTATTCCTATTAGTGAAGTTATCCACAAAACGTCCGCTGCTCGACCTAAAACCCTAAGCGGTTTAACGCAAAAGTAAAAGCAAATTATGAAAAACGGCAAAAAGTAAAGCATAGTCGGCATTAGCGTGTATAAGGTCATCTCCACGTAATCTTTATTTTCGTTTATGGGGAGAATGGCTTTTAGGGTAAAATATATAAGGAAAAGAACTAAAACGATATTAGTTGCAGTTTTACCTAGTTTTTCGTTTAAGATGGTGAACAAATCTTTATCAGTTTTTTTCATAATTTTAACTATAAAAAACAAGGTGATAAAGTCTAAAAGAAAGCCTAGTACCGCGCAAAGCCACATATCCTCGTTTGCGTGTTTAGCGAGAATACTTGGCATAGTGAACAGTTTAGAAAAAGGCAAAAACGCTATTAAAAATAAATATAACTGGCGGGATTTTAATTCTTTTTGCAAGTTAGTTTTTCTCCTTTTTAATTTTAATCCTTCTTTTGTTTTTATTTTTTAGTGAGGTTGGGCGGAATTGCAGTTCGCTCAAAAACCCTTTATATACTGAATCTTTTAAGTCGCTTTTTATAAGCGGAGCAAAAGGTGCGCAGAGCGGAGTTCCGTAGTTTTCAAAAGATATTAAATAAATGAAAAATATCGCTATTCCTATAATGATTCCGTAGCCACCAGCGCAACCCGCAACTATTAAAAATAAAAGTCTAATAACCGAAAAGGTCTGTTCAAGTTCGGGGATTGTGTATAGGCAAATTCCAGAAAGCGCGATTATCATAAGCGTCGGCGCAGAGATAATTCCCGCGTTTACAGCAGTTTCGCCTAAAACCAAACCTCCCACGATAGAAACGACCATTCCAACGTATTTGGGCATTCTAACGCTTGCCTCGTTTAGTATCTCAAATATTAAAAGGGTAAAAAACATCTCGTAACTAGGTGAGAGCGGTATACCTTTTATACTGTTTACTATGGTTAAAAGAAAACTCAGCGGAATAAGTTGCAAGTGAAATAATTCGCTCGCAACGAAAAAAGAGGGGAGAAATAGTGCTAAAATTACCGATAGTAGCCTAATTATTCTAGACATCGTTGCGCTGTAAGAAGAGTTATAGTAATCACTAGGCGATTGAAAATCTTCTACTAAAAGGTAAGGAATACTCAATGCAATAGGAGAGCCGTCCACGAATATCGCAACTCTTCCTTCCAATATTTTGCCCGCTAAAATGTCAGGCTTTTCCGTGTTTCCCACTTGCTTAAAGAGGGAAAATTCGTGTTCGCCCAAAAATTTAGAGAGATACGAGGAATCTAAAATTGCGTCGATATCTATTGAATTTAGTTTGTCCTTAATTTTCTTAACCAGTTTTTCGTCTGCAATCCCTTTGACGTAGCAAAGGGCAACGGGCGTTTTTGAATATCTGCCAACCGTTAAGTTTTCAAAAGTAAGATCGGGGGTTTTAAGTCTTCTTCGCATTAAGGAAACGTTTATAGGGAGGCACTCTACAAATCCCTCTCGAGGACCTTTTAAGACTGTGGAAGTTGGCGGTTCTGTTATCGATCTTATTTCAAAATGTTTAAGTCCAAACGATAAGCAAAAGTCAAAACCGTCGGTAAAAAGTAGAGCGTTCCCTAAAAGCAAATCCTCAATAGCCTTTTCCATAGTTAAAACCTTTGCTTTTTCAGGACTAAAAAACGCAGATTCTAAATCTTTTTCATTAATAACGCCACTAACTTTAGAGAGCGGGCGGAGTATAAGTTCCCCAACCGCGTTTTTATCAATGAGGTCGTTGACGAAAACTAGTATGCCGTCTTTATCACCAACAGGTAGTTTTAATAAAGTTATATCGTCAGAAGATAGCGTGTCGTTTAAGTAATTTTCATTATCTACGATACTGGAAAATATTTGCATACTGCTAGTATTTTTGATTAGGGGATATTTTATTCAAAGAAAATATATTTGATAAATGAATGAGGTTTAAATTGCACAAAAAACGGTTAAAATAGAGCATTGACTTAAAAGTTGAATTTGGTATAATATCTAGGTATTAAAAAATATTAATGGAGGAAGAGAAATGAAAAGAAAATTACTTATGATTTTAAGCCTCGTTATGGTAGCAATTTGCTCTGTAACCGCGCTTACTGCTTGTGGCGAACAAACGCCCGATAACGGTGGGGAAAAACCCCAACAACCTGCTGAAACTATTGCTTACGAACTCGTTGACGGTGGCTATGCCGTTGCTGGTTTTGTTGATAAAGCAAAAGCAGAAGTTATTATCCCTGAAACCTACGAAGGAAAACCCGTAGTTGCTATTAAGGACGGTGCGTTTAAGGATAATAAAACTTTGGCGTCTATTGAGTTTGGCAAAAACGTTGAGGTTATCGGAGAAAATGCATTCAAAAACTGCACTAACTTAGCAAATATTACCTTTGCAGAAGGTAGCAAACTCACTACTATTAAAACTCACGCGTTCTATAACGTAGACGGAGGAATTAACGGTCTTATTAACGTAGTGTTCCCTGAAAGTTTGACGGTTGTTGAAACTAACGCGTTTGAAGAATGTGCTGCTGTTAGAGGATTCTTTAATATTGAAGAAATCCCTTCAACCTTCGAGGATAATTGGGACTATACTGGTTTTGATACTTACGGCCAGCCTACCGTAAAGATGTTCAAATTTATGAAAGATGAATGGGAAATGAAGAACGGAAGACCCGTTGCAAAAATAGTAAATGAAGGTTAATAAAAAAACCGTCGGAGAAACCGACGGTTTTTTTGATGCTTAAATTTTAGAGAGAATCAACCGCCTCAACGATTAGTTTGGCGGTTTTTCTTAATTCTATTTCGTTAAATTCTCCCTCCGTATTGACCTTCAACACGTTCACAATTTCGTTAACGAGTTGTTCTTTTTCAATCTCTTCCGATTGTTTAGCGATAATGCTCTCAACGGCCATAGCGGTTGCGGCTATGCAAGACTCTGGAACGACTCCTTCAATAAGCCCTTCGATTAAAAGAGCGGTTGCGGACAACCCGATATACTCTCCGTCTTTAATTCTTAAAATAAAAGAGTTAAAGATTACGGAGAGCGAACCGCTCAAAATTCCCGCAGCAAACGCACTTTCGGAAAATTCAAAAGCGTGAAGCACGAAAATCATATCGTAAGCAAACTGAAAAATAATTGCCAGCAAAAAGGGGAGTTGAGTCTTAATTTGTACGGCAAGTTTATCTTTTAGTGCTTTGCTTAAAAGCATAGTGCACACCGAACAGATAACTGCAATAATAACGGTTGAAAGTCCGTAGGCAGTAAAAAAGTTTTTTAAAAATGAATAATTCATATCACACCTACTATAAGAGGGTGAAAACTAATTGCCCTTAGCGTGATATTTATCTAGTCTGCGGTAAAAACCGTTAAACCTTAAATAATGAGTTATAATTTTACCCTCCTAAAAATTTATTTTTCCAAACGCCGTCGGTAGTATAATATAAAACCAGTAAAAGTAAACGGTTATATGACAAAGACGCTAAAATTGTGATAGGAAACTTTTTTAGAGCATAATGATAGAAAAGAAACTTTTTTAGGGGGATAGATAATGTTTTTGGAGTTTTTGTCGTTTATCGTTGGTAAGATAACCTTTTTCGCAGGTAGCGTTATGGGCGGGAGTTCTTACCCAAAGCCGTTATCACCAGAAGAAGAGAGGGAGTGTGTTAGGAAGATGAAAGAGGGAGATAACCTTGCTCGCGAAAAACTTATAACTCACAATATGCGACTCGTTGCACACGTGGTAAAAAAGTATAGTGGTGCAGCGGAAACGGACGATTTAATATCGGTTGGGAGCATAGGGTTAATAAAAGCTGTCAATACCTTTGAATACGGAAAGGGAACGCAACTAGCAACTTACACCGCACGCTGCATAGAAAACGAGATACTAATGCTTTTAAGGGCGAACAAAAAGCACAAAAACACCGTGTCACTTTCGGAAACGGTTGGAACGGATAAGGACGGAAACGAACTTGCTTTAATTGATCTATTAGCAGAAAAGGAAGACTCCGTGTTCTTAAAAGTGGATAAAAGCATAGAACAAGAAAAATTCTTACAGTTTATTAAGGGCGTTTTAACTAAACGGGAGTATGCCGTGTTATGTTTAAGATACGGCTTAAAGGGTGGAAGAAGTTACGCACAGAGGGAAGTTGCAGCGCTACTTAAAATTTCTCGCTCGTATATTTCAAGGATAGAGAAAAAAGCGGTGGAAAAATTAAAAGATGCAGTTAAAAAAGGGGATTTTTATTGCTAAAAGTTCGGTGTTGTGTTAAAATAGAAAAAAGGAGTTTTTATGAAAACTAAGATTGCAGTCGTTGCTATAATCGTAAGTGACTTAACCGCCGTTGAAAGGGTTAATCAGTTGCTTCACGAATTCGGCGAATTTATTATAGGCAGAATGGGCGTGCCTTATAAAGAAAAAAAAGTAAACGTTATAAGCGTGGTTATAGACGCACCGCAAGAAACGGTGAATAATCTTTCTGGAAAACTAGGAATGATCAAGGGCGTTAGTAGCAAAGTGCTTACCACAAAGTAATATGGCGTATACTTTTATAAGCGGTGCGACCGGCGGAATAGGAAAAGCTTTTTCCATTAATTGCGCAAAAAAGGGTTATTCTCTCTATTTAATAGGCAGAAGCGAACAAAAACTTCTTGAATTAAAAGAAGAACTATTAAAAATAAACGACGTTAGTATAATTTGCCACGCTTGTGATTTATCTAGCGAAAGTTCAAGAAATAAACTGTTAAGCGATATTGCAGAGTCGGGAGTTGTTTTTGATAGGATTATTAACGTGGCGGGAATTGATATTCAAAAACCGTTTAGTGAATATTCCACCGACAAACTCATCTCTCAAATGCGAGTAAATAACGAATCCACGGTGGTTTTAACTCACGAGTTATTATCTCATCGCGCGGAAGAGGTTGAGGTGATAACCATATCGAGTATGTCTGGCGTTTCACCGATGCCGTACTTTGCACTTTATAGTGCAACCAAGGCTATGCTAACTAACCTTTTTGTTTCGCTACATTACGAATTAAAAAAGAGCAAGGTGAAAGTTACCGTGGTGCTACCGGGCGGGGTTTACACAAGACCTGATATAGTTGAGCAGATAAAAGAGCAAGGCTTGTGGGGGAAACTTTCGGCAAAAACACCGGAGTTCGTGGCGGAAAAATCTTTAAGAGCCGTTTCTAAAAACAAACTAAAATATATACCGGGATTTTTCAACAAATTCCTAAACTTTATAATGAGCGTTTTGCCAAAGAGGATAGTTTTAGCATTTATAGCAAGACGCTGGAAAAATCAAACCAAAGACGCGTTTTAACGCGGGGAGGAAATTATGAGCAGAGCAGACGAGATTTTTATTCAAAATTGCACGGATATTATCGAGCGTGGTTCGTGGGATACGCATTTAGAAGTGCGCCCGAGATGGCTTGACGGAACGCCCGCACACACCGTTAAACAATTCGGTATCGTTAACAGATACGATTTAAGGGAGGAGTTCCCGATGCTCACGTTAAGAAGAACGGCGTTTAAGTCTGCGGTCGATGAGATTTTATGGATTTGGCAGAAAAAGTCTAACAATATTAAAGACTTAAAGAGCCATATCTGGGATTCGTGGGCTGACGAGAGCGGTTCTATCGGAAAGGCTTACGGTTATCAATTAGGCGTTAAACACAAGTATAAAGAGGGCGAGTTTGATCAGGTTGACAGAGTGCTATACGACCTAAAAAACAACCCTGCGTCTAGAAGAATTATGACTAATATTTATACCTTCCAAGACCTTCACGAAATGCACCTTTATCCGTGTGCGTATTCGATGACTTTTAACGTGAGTGGTAACGTGCTAAACGGAATACTCAACCAGCGTTCTAACGACGTTGCCGTTGCAAACAACTGGAACGTAGTGCAGTATGCGGCACTCTTAATGATGTTTGCGCAGGTATCGGGGTTGGTTGCTGGTGAACTCGTTCACGTTATTGCGGACGCGCACATTTACGATAGACATATTCCCGTAATAAAGAAGATGATGCAAAACCCCAAATATCCCGCTCCAAAGGTAAAACTAAACCCTGAGGTTAAAGACTTCTATAAGTTTACGGTGGACGATTTTATTTTGGAAGATTATCAGTATAGTAACGTTGACGAGAAGTTTGAGGTGGCAATCTAATGAAGGCAATCGTTGCAGTTGATGAGAAATGGGGAATAGGTAAAAACAACGACCTATTATTTTCAATTCCCGAAGATATGAAGTTCTTTCGTCAAACCACTTTAAATAAAGTGGTGGTTATGGGAAGTAACACCTTAAAATCTTTCCCAAACGGTGCACCGCTCAAAAACCGTATTAATATTGTTTTATCAACCACCGTTAATAGGGACGATTGCATTGTGGTAAGATCGCTAGAAGAACTTAAAAGTAAGATTAAGGAATATGATAAAAGCCAAGTGTTTTTAATCGGTGGCGCAAAACTTTACGGCACTATGATTGACTATTGCGACGAGGCTTATATAACAAAGGTTAAAGCAGACGGAAACGCACAAGTTTTCTTTCCCAACCTTGACCAAAAAGAGGGGTGGGAAATGGTAAGCGAATCGGAGGAAAAAATCTCTAATGAGTTAAAGTTTGCTTTTACCACTTATAAAAACAACAATACGAAAAACTTATAAAATTTGGCAAAACGGACGAATATTTATCCGCTTTGCCTTTTTTGTGCTTAAAATAATAATTCGGAATTTTTTTATAATAATTCTAATTTTTTTCTAGGTTTTTCGTTTGACTAAAAATATTATTTGGAGTATATTATTCGTAAATCAACACTGACGAAAGGAGAAAATTATGGCGCGCGCTAACGAGATGGATTTAACCAGCGGTTCAATCTTTAAGAAACTTATAATTTACGCTATTCCATTTATCTTTACTAATATTTTGCAGATATTGTTTAACGCTGCGGATATTGCCGTCGTTGGAATTTTCGTCGGTGACGACGCAGTTGCTGCGGTTGGTGCAAATACTTCACTTAGCACGTTGCTTGTTGGTATGTTCGTCGGGCTTTCAATAGGCTCTAACGTCGTACTCGGGCGATACGTTGGGGCGAGAAGTGTTGAAGAGGCTCATAGAACGGTTGGCTCGTCAATACTTCTAGCGCTCGTTTCCGGATTTATACTCCTAGCAATTGGAGTCCCTCTAGCGGAAACGTTTTTAAGGTGGATGGATTGCGACGAACAAATCTTGGGAATGGCGACCACTTATTTAAGAATATACTTTTTGGGTATGCCCATAATGATGCTTTATAACTTCTGCGCGTCCATTCTTCGTGCGGTGGGCGATACTAAAAGACCGCTTATATTCCTTTTAATCGGCGGTGTTGTAAACGTCGTGTTAAACGTTTTCTTCGTTTGCGTTCTAAATATGACTGTTGAAGGTGTTGCTATTGCAACTATAACCAGTCAAGCAATATCAGCGGGCCTATCTTTAATAGTGCTCATTAGAAGTGACGGTTACGGTGCGTTAAAGTTTAAGCATTTTAGATTTTATAAAGAACAAGTTAAAGAGATTATGATAATCGGCGTTCCGTCGGCTATCCAAAGTGCAGCGTTTAACATTTCAAACGTATTAATTCAGTCGACCGTAAACTCTTTCGGGAAAATCGGTATGAGTGCGAACACCACTGCTGCGCAGTTTGACGGAGTAATATACAACGTAGGCAATGCAATAAGTATGTCGGCTATGGCATTCGTAAGCCAGAATATTGGCGCAAAACGAATGGATAGGGTGAAGTCGGTAATATTAAACGGCGTTTTTGTAGTGTTCATCTTCCAGTTTTCCGTGGGCGCAATCTTTGCACTATTAGGTCCGTTCCTTTGCGGAATAATAGCGTCGTCACAAGAAGTCGTTGAACTTGCAACCGTTAGACTCTCGATTTTGGGGCTGTTCTATTTTATGTGTGGCATTATGGAAGTTTTCGCAAACTCCCTTAGGGGAATGGGAAAGCCAATCGTTGCGCTAATAGTCAGCATTATGGGCGCATCTGTCTTTAGGATAATCTTCTTGGAAATCACGATGCTTTTGTGGCCGGGTTTTGCCACCATTTACTGGTCGTATCCTGCAAGCTGGGCGTTCACGATTTTAACCTATTTGTTGATATTACCGAGAACTTATAAAAAGGTAAGGTCGAAAATAGAAGAAAACGAAACAGTAAAAGCGTAACTGAATATAAAAAAGGCCATCGGATAACCGATGGCTTTTTTGTTTTAGTTTAAGAAATGGTAATAACAGTTTTGCTTTCAGAACCGTTATAATACTTGGCTTGAAGTTCGCCGTCTCTTAAAGTTTGGTAGAAAAATTTGTTTGGAATTATCTCTCCACTTATCGTATTTGACGTTAAGGAGAGGGAAACGACGTAGTTGCTTATAAATAACCTTTTTTCGCTCCTAGCATCGAATTCAAAAAGACTTCCGAAACTTACGTTGGCGTATTCTACGTTCTCAATAAAGTAAATTTTTTCACCGTTAGTACCAAGTTTAATCGAAGAAGCATTCTCCGATACTCTTATTGACGTTTGTGAATTAACGTCATATCTGATGAGTTTCGTTTGACCGTTTTCAAGATAAGTGTAATAAATATAATTACTGTCGTCGCCTGTAACGTAAACGTAACTGATATCGTTTGCTAGTTTTTTAGTAGTAAGAGTTCCGTCGGAGGTGTTTAACGTTCCCAACATAAGTTGCTTGTCTTTTTTGTATAGTAACTTGTTTTTGGAGAGATGATATACGTTAGTCGCATCAGCCACCACGATAGATGAGGACTGGTCTGCATAGTCTAAATAATAAACGTTAGTGCCAGTCGTTCCGCGGGAAGTAATCAAGCACCCGCTTTGTCCACCGACAGAAGTTGCGCTAGATACGTGTGCTCCATCAAGCGTGTAAGCGGAAGTAGCGTTTGAGATTTTAACGCTACGCAACCAGTTGTCTTTAATATAAAATACGCTGTTTGCAGTGAAAATCAAAGAAACGTCGCTATTTATTGACGAAAGCATATAGCTTGACGCATTTTGCGCTGTTACCTTGTTGGTGCTGTTATTGTAGTAAAAGAATAGAGAATGAGACTCTTTTCCTTTAGCGTCGGTTTTTGTGACCGTCCAAATAGCGTTTTTGCCGTTATTAGAACAATAAAGCCCAGAAATTTTTTCGTTTTCCGCATCATACGAGGCAATATTAACGAAACCGTCGTTTAATTTGTTCGAGTTTAATACACCGATTTTTCCCTCGTTTGCAAGGATAATTGAGTATTCGTTGGAATAAGCCTTGTCACCAGACGAAGAACTGAGTGCTATGCCTTGGAATTTACTAGACGCAGTATAGTTTAGAATATTCGTTAAACTCTTGTTTCTTAAATCGTAAACGAAATAAGCGTGTTTAACGGGGGCAGAATAGGTGAAAGTGTGATATAAAACTTTGTTTCCCCAAAGGGTATATTCTACCGAAGAGCCCTCTTTGGCTTGATACAACTGAGTCATATTCTGACCGTTAGAATCAGTAGTGTAGAGCGTTCCGTTTTTTGTTTGAACTATCGCCGTTTTATAGTCAGCGGTTAAAGTTGCCGAAGCGATTCCGTCCGTATAAGAAAGTTTCGTGCTCTCGCCGTTGCCATAGTAAAAATATGCGTTTCCGTTAACGATTGACGCCTTTATCATGCCCGTTTTAGGACCACTGCCACCGAATATACTTGCAAAAAGAATTATAAGCGCAATTATTATCGCCAATCCCGCACAACCGATAGCGAGCAAGCGTTTGTTGACGTTGATTGATTTTACTGCGGCTATGATTGACGATATTTTAGATTTCGCTGAAGGCTTTTTAACTACCTTTTTTTCTGTTACTTGTTTGGGAACGGGTTGTTCTTGACTTTTTTCGGTAACTTTTACGCTTGAAGTTTGTTGCTTTTGAGGCGGAGTTTTTGTTGCCGTAGTGTTTGTTTTAGTAACAGGTTGCTTTTTGTATTTAGGAGGCGTGACGAGCGTTGCACAGTTAGGACAGAATTTCGCATTATCTGGGATTTCGTGTCCGCAAAATTCGCAAATCATTAAGATTCTCCTTCGTTTTATTTTTGGCTCTGCCACAAACTCTGACTGATTTTTGGTGGGAAAATGCTACAAAATACTGCGTGTTTTACTCGGTTACAGACCGCAGAGGGTATGCGCCCTCATAAAACACTTGTCTTTCTTGCATTTTCCTCGCCAAAACCTATAAATATTTATCAGTCATTTTTTGTGTCATAGCCTTATTTTTAAGTATTAGTTTATTTAACTTTAATAGTATATATGCATGGGGTATCGCCAGAAAGTCTGTCGAAACGGATTCTAACCGCACCGTCTTCCTTTGCAGAATAGGGAAGAGTGATGGTCTTTTTGCCGTCGAGTTTTTCTCTGATAACAGTTTCGGATTCTCCCAAAGTAATCTTCATATCGAGTGAGCCGAGGCTACCGCTAGCAACCACTTCAATATTGTTTTGACCTTTTTTAACTTTAACTTCGTAGCTGAACCAACCGTGAGCGTTAATCGTGCTCCATTTCATACCTCTTTTGTTTCCAGGAATACGGCAGAGTTCGTCGCCTAAGATAAGGGTATCTGAGAAGTTAACTTCTTTCTGGATCTTATGACCTTCGTTTGCGCCACCGCAGATAACGAAGTCAGTTAAGTTTTCACTTTCTAACTTCTCTGTAAGAGCCTTTTCAATCGCGAAGCTCTTCTTTGTTTCTTCAACGTAATCTTTAATAAGTTCAACGTATCTGTTACCGTCGTAAGCACCGTCGCCGATTACGCAGTAGAATTTACCACCGAGTTCTTTTATTCCCTCAGCGTTGAGGCGTTCAAGTTCAGCAAGATTGTCAAAGAGCATCTTTTCATAAGCAGAGTCTTTGGTTTCTATGTATCTAGCGTAGCCAAGGTAAGTGTGGGTGAGAGCATACCAAGCTTTTGCAACGTAATTAAGGTTAGCAAACTGAATGTAAAGCTTTTCATACTCTTCATTAGGAATCTTGCCTTTGAGGGAAAGAAGTTTGTTGAAAGAATTTTCAGCAAGTTCTTTAGCTTGCATTTTTTCTTCCAAAACGCTCTCTAAACTTCCGCGTTCCCAACCGATAGGAATAAACCATTCGTTAGAAGCGATTTCAAAGTTGTTTTTCAAGAACTCAAAATAGAAATGGTTCTTGCTGTGGTTGAGTTGGGGGAAGAGAGAAAGTTCGCTAAAGTAGAACCCTTTCAAATAAATAAGTTTAATTAAAATCTCTTCGGTGGGTTCCATAATCTCTCTAACGAGTTTATAGTTCTCGCCGTATTTTTCTTTGAAGAATTTATCGATAGCCTCGTCAACGTCAAGTCCGTTAAGAACGGCGTGCATGATGTTGATGTTAACTTCGTTAACTTGACCAAAAGGAATGTTTCCGTTTCTGTCGATACGAGAAACGTAACCAGCGGGTTTGAATTGTTCGCAGTATTCAAACTTTTTGATGATATGATCTCTTAACATAAGAGGAAGTCTACCCTTACCGAAGAACTCACCGAAAATATCAGTTTCAACGAAAATGGGGTTGTTCTTAATCTTGTTAAAGAACTTGTTGTGGGGAGCGGTGAGTGACCAGTCAAACTGAGTCCACTTATCCATAATAAACATCTCGTGAGAGATTTCCTCGTAAGCTTTAGTCATCATAACGTAGTCTTCTTCTAAGCTTGCAAAAGGACGAACGATGAGATCTTTTCCGAGTTCTTTGCTTATATCGTAAAGAATTTTAGTAACGTATTTAACTCTCTCAACCTTATCGAGCTTTTGATTTTTAAGCTTTAATAGCGGAACTTTAGTTTCGTGCAAGGTGAGAATAAGACCGTCCATATTAGGATAAGCCTCGTAAAAATCAATGATTCTGTTTTCAAGATAATCTTTAACGATGGGGTGGGTAACTTCAATATCTCCCAAATCGTTAAGCGTTTCAGGGAAAGCCTCCTTAAATCCGGTGGGGAGGTCTAATTCGTGATGCCAGAAATAGTTTTTAAGTCCGGCAGCGTGTGCTTTATTTATAGCTTCGTTAACGCAAGAAAGACAGTAGTCAACGTACTCCTTGTCCTTAGTGTCGTTAAACTGTGCGTATTTTTTGAGATAAATCATACCGTCAACGTTACCTTTAACGCCGTCGTGGGTAGGTCCGATAAGTTGAACGTGGTCGTAACCGTTCTTAATAGCGTAGTCAACGATAAAGAGATAGTAATCCCTATCAACTACGACGGGGTTAAGAAACGAGATGCCTTTAATCATTTCGCGCTTAGCGCAAGAAGTTTTACTCATTTTTTTCATACTCCTAAACATTAATATATACATTGTATTATAAAACGGAATTTTTATCAATCAAATTGCCTAAAAATTATAAAAAAATTTAATTTTTAGTGGCATATAACACTTTTAAGACAAAAAAAGAGTGCTAGAATCATAGCGAATTCGGAAGGGGGAAGGTTGGTGCAAGAGAGAATAATAGTTAGACTAAAAAAAATAGAGGAAGAACAAGAGAGGAGAAAGCGTGAAGATAACCTTTCCCTGTATAACGCCGGCGAGGAAAAACACTTGAAGCAACTAGCTTTTCATAAATGCCAAAAGAAAAACAGGTGGGTGTTCGGGGGGAATAGAAGCGGAAAAACTGAGTGTGGTGCGGTTGAAACGGTTTATATGGCGAGGGGAGTTCATCCTTATAGAGAAAACCGAAAGGACGTTTTCGGGTGGGTGGTGTCACTATCTCAGCAAGTTCAACGCGACGTTGCACAAGCAAAGATTTTATACTATCTCAATAAGTCGTGGATAGAGGAGGTTACTATGCTGTCGGGGAAAAAAGATAGCTTAAAGTACGGAGTTATAGACCAGATAGTTATTAAGAATGCCTTAGGTGGGCGCTCGGTTATCGGGTTTAAGTCGTGCGATCAGGGGCGGGAAAAGTTTCAGGGAAGCTCGCTTGATTTCGTGTGGTTTGACGAAGAACCGCCGGAGGATATTTACGAGGAATGTCGAATGAGGGTTTTGGATAAAAGCGGGGATCTATTCGGCACGATGACACCTCTTAAAGGTTTAACTTATATTTACGACGAGATTTATCTAAATGAAAAGAATTCTGAGGAAGTTTGGTGTGAGTTTATGGAGTGGGCGGACAACCCTTATCTTCCCAAAAAAGAGATTGACGCACTTACCAAAACGCTATCTGAAGATCAGCTTGAAAGTAGGAGATACGGCAGGTTCAAAAGTTCTAGCGGGCTTGTTTATCCCGAGTTTGACGAGAACGTGCACGTCTTAAAAGAGCCGTTTAGAGTCCCGCCCGAATGGCAGGATAATATATCAATAGACCCAGGTCTTAATAATCCCTTATCCGCCCATTGGTACGCAGTTGATTACGATGGAAACGTTTACGTAATAGCCGAGCACTTTGAGGCTAAAAGGGATATATCTTATCACGCGGAGGCGATAAAAAAAATCTGTGACCGTCTCGGCTGGAAAAGAGGGCGTGGAGGGAAGATTGATGCGATAATCGACTCCGCTGCAAACCAAAAAACGCTTGCTAGCGTGAAGAGCGTTACCGAACTTTTTTACGAGTTTGGGATAAACGTTAACCCTAACGTTAACAAGGATATGTTTAGCGGGATTCAGCGGGTAAAACAGTACTTAAAAGTTAACGACGGGAAGGCAAAACTATATATTTTTCCTAACTGTACTAATCTTATAAGAGAACTGAAAAGTTATCGCTGGGGAGAGGGGGAAACTCCCAAAAAAACAGACGACCACGCACTGGACGAGCTTAGGTATTATCTTATGACAAAGCC
>JAFQLO010000062.1 GCA_017414525.1 Clostridia bacterium
CACCTTAAAGGCGATTTTGCCTATTAGTGCAGCGGGAATTTTGGTCGCAATAAGCGTTATTCTAAACCTTATCGCAGGACTAATTCCGTCAAGAAGTGCAGCTAAAAAAGATCCGGTAGTCGCACTGCGCACTGAATAGGAAACTAAGTTATGAAAAACAAATTTGCAGAAAATATTGCTCAATTGCGTAAAGAGCAAGGACTTACGCAAAAGGAGCTAGCGGAAAAACTAGGAGTCATAACTAGAACGGTTTCTCATTGGGAAACTGGCGGGCAAGAATGCAGTTTAGATATGCTAATTAAAATTGCGTGCTTTTTCTCCGTGACAACCGACGAATTATTAGGTATTGAATAATATTAACACCACCCCCGAGACTCTCGGGAGGTGGCGTTTTAAGTGACTTATTTCCTGTCTTTTAGAGTGAGGGAAATTTTTTATTTTAAAATGCGCGTAAATCCCTTGACAAAGAGTCATAATAGTTGTAAAATTATCTCGAAGTTAGCAGTTAAGCGTTTTGAGTGCTAACAAAGGAAAAGTTAAAGTGCCAGAGGGGAGGAGAATGAAACTTTCCGAAAGAAAAAAGAAGATTTTGCAGTTGGTTGTGGACGATTATATATCCACCGCGCAGCCAGTATCCAGCAAGAGCATAACGGAAAAGTATATGCAAGATATTAGTTCTGCAACGGTTAGGAGTGAACTTGCGGGCTTGGAGGAGATGGGGTATTTAACTCAGCTCCACACGAGTAGCGGAAGAGTGCCGTCCGTTGAGGCGTATAAGTTATACGTTTCTGAACTTATGGATAAGGGTAAGCTTACCGCAAAAGAAGTGGGTGTTGTTAAAAAGGCGTTTGCCGACCACGCGAATAACCTTGAGTCGGTCGTGCAGAACACCGTTAAGGTAATAAGTGAACTTACCGATTACACTTCCGTTGCGCTTTCTTCGCACACGGATAGCGACAAGATTATTAAAATCGAGTTGTTCCGTTATAAACCCACTCAGGCGTTACTGCTTATCGTTACCGATAACACGCTCATTCGTGATAAGTTCATCAATATCCCCGAGGGAATGAGCGACGCGCAGATCGTTGAGGCTAGTTCACTTCTCTCTAAACTTTGCGTGGGCAAAGGCTTTAACGAGGTTGCGGGGCTATCTAAGCTAGTTGCCGACGAGTTTGAAACTTACCGCGAGATATTTGACGGCGTTATGAGCGCAATAGAAGAGTATATCAAAAAGGATAAGTCAAACGTTATTTTGGAGGGGGAAGGAAAGATTCTTAATAACCCCGAATATAACGATTCGGAAAAGGTTAAGAACTTCCTTTCAGTGGTTACTAGCAAAAATAAGCTTGCGGGACTTTTGGCGGAGAGTAGCGACGATATTGAAATCAGCATTAAAATCGGTGGCGAAACCGAACAGGATATGCCAAAAGATTGCTCGCTCGTTACCGCAACTTACTCTGCTAGTGGCGTAAAAATCGGAACTTACGGAGTTATCGGACCGCTTAGAATGGATTATCAAAAGGTTGTTTCCGTGCTTGAGGGCGTTGGAAAAATCTTGGAAGATATACTGACTAATAAAGAATAAAGGACTTTAAAATGGAAGAGAACAAGAAAGTTGAAGGCGAGGAAATTAAAGAACCCGCCGAAAAGAAAAGCAAAAAGAGTGCTGCTGCCGAAAAGGAAGAAAAACTCTTAAAGGAAATTGAAGCGTTAAAGGCTGAGGCTGCTGATTTTAAGGATAAGTGGATGCGCAACGTTGCCGAATTCGATAACTATAAAAAGCGCAACGCTAAGGTTTGGCAAGACGCTTATAACGAGGGTATCGCAAGCGTTATTCTAAAGATTTTGCCAGTTGGCGATAACCTTGACTGGGCGTTATCCTTAGGACTTGACGAAAAGACCGAACAGGGCATTAAGGGCATAAGAAAGAAATTTGACGAAACCCTTCAAAGCTTAGAAATCGAAGAGATTAACCCCGTTGGTAAGCCTTTCGATCCTAACGAAGCCGAAGCAGTTATGCAAGTTGAAGGTGCTGACGGGGAAGAAAGTGACACCGTTAAGCAAGTATTCCAGAAAGGATATAGGAAGAAAGAGAAGGTTATAAGGTACGCGAAAGTCAGCGTCATTAAGTAAACGCTTGAAATACTTCGCATCTCTATGTTGCGCTCCGTGTTGCTCAGGTTACATACAGACGTATGCGCCCAATCGCAATACTCGCGCGCCTCGACCTGCTCGTATTTGAACCGTTTACTTTTGAATGAAGGCCTCGACTAACTCGTTTCTAATCCCTTACTAGGTATAAAGAGTATGCGCCCCGTCGAAATGCTCGCAAGACTCGACCTACTTGCATTTAAACCTTTACTACAAAAAGTTTGACTGACTCGCATCTTCACTGTTTACGGGTAAGAAGATTGCGCTAACTCGTTTGTAATCCCTTACTTGGGGAAATCGAAAAAAAACATTTAA
>JAFQLO010000063.1 GCA_017414525.1 Clostridia bacterium
ATCTACGCCGTCAATACCAACGCCGTCCACAAATCTTGAACCTGCTTTAATTTTTTCGCCCTGTTTAATAGTGCTGTCAGTCACCTCAACGGTATCGCCTATATCTGCAATAACAATGTTGTGCTCTTTCATTCCGAGGCTTTCAGCTAGCAACGCGTGCTTTTTTAAGTGGCGATATTCACCGTGAACGGGTATAAAAAATTTCGGTTTTAATAGAGAATGAAGAATCTTTAGTTCGCCCCTACATGCGTGACCTGACGCGTGGATAGGTTCTAACGATTCGTAAATAACGTCTGCACCGAGTCTATATAAGTTGTTGATAACTCCGTAAATCATTTTTTCGTTACCCGGAATTACAGACGCACTAATAACTACGGTGTCGTTCTTGCCTATAACGACTTTATTAAACTCACCGCTGGCCATTCTAGTAAGAGCACTCATCGGTTCGCCTTGCGTACCGGTAGAAACGATCACGACCTCTTCGTCCTTAAAGTTTTTAAGTCTTTCAACGTCTATGATGAGGTTTTCAGGAATTTGAAGTTCGCCTATTTTTGACGCTGCCTCTGCTATATTTATCATACTTCTTCCTGAAAAAGCGACCTTTCTCTTATATTTTTCCGCAAGGTCTAATATCTGTTGCAGTCTATGAACGTTAGAGGCAAACGTAGCTATAATAAGCCTTCTCTTTATATTTTCCGAAAAGACGTGATCAAGTGTTTGTTTAACCACCGATTCACTAATCGTATTACCGTCAATCTCAATGTTAGTCGAGTCTGCCATTAACAATAGCACGCCTTTTTTACCTATCTCGGATATTCTGGGAAGGTCTATAACATCACCGTTTACTGGCGTAAAATCTATCTTAAAATCTCCAGAGTGAAAAACCAAACCAACGGGAGTCGTTATAGCCAGCCCAACCGCACCCGCAATCGAGTGGTTAACGTTGATAAATTCAATGCTAAAACAGCCGAGTTTTATAGTCGTCCCTGGTTTAACGCAATTAAGCATAGCGTCGTTAATTCTATGCTCTCTAAGTTTGTTTTCAATAAGAGTAAGAGTAAGTTTCGTTCCAAATACAGGAGCGTTTACGTCTTTTAAGATGTAAGGTAAACTTCCTATATGGTCTTCGTGGCCGTGAGTTATGATTATTCCCCTAATCTTATCCCTATTTTGTTCGAGATAAGTTACGTCCGGGATAACGAGATCAACGCCCGGCATATTGTCACTAGGGAAAGTTAAGCCCGCATCGATAACGATAACATCTTTTCCAAACTCAAGGGCGGTCATATTCTTGCCGATCTCCCCAACGCCTCCTAAAAACCTTACTTTAAGGCTTTTCTTTTGCTTATTACCTGCTTTTTGCGGCTTAAGAATAATAGCGTATGGTTACTGTTTAATCTTATTTTCGCCCTTTTTATTCTGCGTTTTAACTTGCTTCTTTTCTATTAAAGTTTCTGGTTTTGCGCTCTTTGCGCCGTTTACTTTTTTGTTTTTCAACTGAGTCTCCTAAGTTTCGTTATTTATTTATTTTCTTTCAATATGATTATACACTTTTTTCAAAAAAAAGTAAACAGTATTTAAAAGCCTTGAAAATATTTTGCCTTATAGTGGCTTAATTTGCTTGAAAAAAAAGTCGTTTAATAGTATAATGCTATATAAATAATTTAAATAATATACTGGGTAGTTTACTACTCTATTTTTAAGGAGACACTATATGAGAGTATATAATTTTGCAGCAGGTCCGTCAACACTTCCTCTTCCCGTTCTTGAACAGGCACAGAAGGAACTTCTCGATTTCAACGGAACAGGTATGAGCATCATAGAGATGAGTCACCGCGGCAAGCCGTTTATGGCTGTTAACGCAGAGGCTAACGCTCTTCTCCGTGAACTTATGAATATCCCTGACGATTACTCTGTTTTATTCGTTCAAGGCGGTGCTAGTCAGCAGTTCGCTGCCGTTCCACTAAACCTTATGCAAAAAGGTAAAGCAGATTATATCTTGACCGGTAACTTTGCATCAAAGGCTTACGAAGAGGCTCAAAAATACGGCGACGTTGCCGTTGCAGCATCTTCAAAAGAGGCTGGATATACTTTTATCCCCGATATGAAAAACGTTAAATTCCGCGACGGAATCGACTACGTTCACACCACTTATAACAACACCATTTTTGGAACGAGATACACTGAACTTCCCGAAACTAACGCAACGCTCGTTACCGATATGAGTTCTTGCATTTTAAGTGAAGAAGTTGACGTTAAAAAGTTTGGTCTTATCTATGCTGGTGCGCAGAAAAATATTGCTCCCGCTGGTCTTACTATCGTTATCGTTAAAAAAGATTTAATCGGTAAATCTTCACCCATCTGCCCTACTATGCTCGATTACGCTATTCAAGATAAGAACGACAGCCTTTATAACACTCCGCCTTGTTTCCCCATCTATATGGCACTTCTCGTATTTAGATGGCTTAAAGATCTCGGTGGCGTTAAAGCAATCCAGAAAATCAACGAAGAAAAAGCCGCTATGCTCTACGACTTTATCGATAACTCTTCTTTCTACACTAACAAGGTAAATAAAAAAGACCGTTCTCTTATGAACGTTCCTTTCGTTTCACCAAGCGAAGAACTCGACGCTAAGTTCGTTGCAGAGGCAACTAAGGCTGGTCTAGTTTCTCTCAAAGGTCACAGAGTTACTGGTGGTATGAGAGCATCAATTTATAACGCTATGCCTATTGAAGGCGTTAAAGCACTTATTGACTTTATGAAAAAATTCGAATTGGAGAACAAATAACAATGAAAGATATTCTTACCTTAAACGCAATTAGTCCTGTTATTAATGACGTTTTTGATTCTACTTATAACGTAGCTAGCGACGTGGAAAACCCCGTCGGCATTATGCTCCGTTCTTTTAAGATGCACGACTATGCGCTTAGTGAAAACACTATCGCAGTTGCTAGAGCTGGTGCTGGTACTAACAATATCCCCGTTATGGATTACGCTGAAAAGGGCGTTGTCGTTTTCAACACCCCAGGTGCAAACGCTAACGCCGTTAAAGAGTTGGTTTTAGCTGCTCTATTCATCGGTTCAAGAAATATTGCAAGCGCAATCAACTGGGTTGGAACTCTTAAAGGTAAAGGCGAAGAAGTTGGTAAACTTGTAGAAAAAGGCAAGGCTAACTTTGCAGGCCACGAAATTAAGGGCAAAAAACTTGGTGTTATCGGTCTAGGTGCAATCGGCGCACTTGTTGCAAACGCCGCGTTAGATCTCGGTATGCAAGTTTACGGCTACGATCCTTTCCTCTCCGTAAACGCCGCTCTTAAGCTTTCTTCAAAGGTTAACGTTGTTAAAGAACTTGAAGACATCGCTAAAAACTGTGACTTTATCACTATTCATATCCCCTATATTCCCGATCAGAATAAAGGTCTTATTAATTCTGGACTTATCCGTAAAATGAAGGACGGCGTTGTTCTAATCAACTGCGCTCGTGGCGAAATCGTTGATAACGGTGACATTATTAAAGCTGTTGAAAGCGGTAAGGTTGCTAAATATATTTGCGACTTCCCCGCTGATGAAATTATCGGTGTTGATAACATCGTTTGCATTCCCCATCTCGGCGCATCAACGGAAGAGGCTGAAGAAAACTGTGCGATTATGGCGGCTAAACAACTTATCGACTATATCGAAAACGGCAACATTGTTAATAGCGTAAACTACCCCACTTGCGCAATGCCTAGAACCACTAATTACAGACTCGTAATTCTTCATAAGAACACTAAAAATATCCTTGCTCATATTACTGGTACAGTCGGCAACGAGGGAATCAATATTTCAAACCTCACCAACCAAAGCAAAGGCGAATATGCAGTAACTATTTTGGACGTCGATAACGAAGTATCAGCTGAAGCGTTAAAGCACATCGCTGCTATGGAAAATATCATCAAAGTTAGAGATATTAAGTAAGTCGTAAAACTTAAAATAGCAACATAAAAGGATAGCGAAAATTTCGCTATCCTTTACTTTTTGTTCTGTAAAATACAAAACTGCTCTTAAATTATTTATCTTTTTAGCCCAAATTTATTTGTTCGTTCTTTAACGCTACGACTGCACTATATACTATTAGTTTACATTCTTCTAAGACGACTTCCTCGTCCACCAAGTAAAACAAATCAAAATAACAGTCGTGATTTGCAGGTATAGTAACAGAATTAAAAAAATAACTACTTCTATCAAAAAAGGCATAACTTTTTGGTCTTCTTTCATCATTACCAATATCATTTAACCTAAACATATCTGCACTTATAGATTGCTTTTTGTCTGTGGTGTTCCTAATCTCTCCAAAAACACGAATAACTTTCTTTCCGTTGGGAGCTGATACAAAAGCATCATCTTCTGTTACATAATTGTTTTTTTCATATACAGAAGATACGATTAATTCGCCAAACGGAACTTTAGAAGAATCATTTAAGTATGCCGTTATTTCTTTATTGCTAGTTGTAGGATTCCCAAGTGTAGCAAGGGCTATGACGACTGCAATTAATACTATTGCAACCGCGCCTAAAATCCAAGGTTGTTTTTTTACGAAATTAAGAATGTCTTGTTTGTAAGCTTGGAATTTTTCTTGAGACGCTTTTTGTTCTTCATTGTTTTTTCTTTCTTCCATAGTTGAATCTCCTTAAAATAAAAAAGTGCGCCAACCGAAGTCAACGCACCGAAAAACGCAAACTCCGATTGTCGCCAAACAAATCTAATAGAATTAGAGTATCTCTACCATAATCGTTTTAGTGGAATTTGCATTTTTTCCAAATTCAATAAAACGATTATGCCGAAAAAAGAGTATACTTATTCTTTAAAATAGAAAAAGACACCTCAAAATTCTATTATTAAACTTGTTTGGCATCTTCATTATACTATATCTTTATAAAAAAAGCAACAAAAAAACTAAAAAAGCCCTCTAAGTAAAGAACAAATACTCCCTGAAAACAAGGTCAGAAAGATGATAAATCAAACCTACGGTTTGGATAAAAAAAGCCGTGTCCTATTGACACGGCTTTTTTGGTGGAGACGCGGAGATTTGCACTCCGGTCTTGAACGTTTCATAAAAACCTTCTACATACTTATCCAACGATTAATTTTCGTTCAAATTACGGTCATTGGCGACCTTTAATTCGACTTATGCCGTGAAGTGCCGTCAGAAAAAACCGACAAATTTTCTCTGACCGTTCCCTGTCTGGTTGACGCCCTATCTCCCTCCAACAGGCGAGAGCGAGTAAGACGTACGCTTAAATTAAGCAGCGTATGCTAATTCGTTATTGTTAGCATTTAAATTTAATTTCCGTTTTTACGAAGACGAGCCTTCGGTATGCTTACGTCCTTAATCAATCGCCCAATCGAATCTGGAACGCCCCCATTTCCGCAAAGATTTCTTTGCGGTTTTTTATTAAATATCGTCTATTTCGTATGGAGTTAGTTGGTAAACGTAGTGATTTAGCCAGTTCATATAGATAAGGTTTGCGGTTGACACCCAGCTCATTTTTATTTCGCCCTTATCACCTTCAACGTAGTAATTCTCAGGCGGATCAATCTTAAGCCCTTTAGCAAGGTCTCTTTGATATTCCTTTTCAAGAGTATCTCTATCGTATTCAGCGTGACCGGTGATAAAAATAAACTTGTTATCCTTTGAACGAATAATCGCTGCACCAGCCTGCTTTGAAGA
Organism: Clostridia bacterium; assembly: GCA_017414525.1. Lineage (GTDB taxonomy): Bacteria > Bacillota > Clostridia > Christensenellales > Borkfalkiaceae > UBA1259. The sequence continues at coordinate 5,711 of JAFQLO010000063.1, forward strand.
GGCTAAAATCACCAAATCGTTACAGTTTTTAATATCCTCTTCGTAAACGGTGGTGTGCCTTGAATGTGGCATATAAAACCTATCGTCAGTACCCTTTAATAGTCTATCGTACTTAACGAGTTTTTTATGCTTATACACGCCGAAAAGTTTTTTGTCTAGAATATGTTTTTCAATACCGTAGTAGTAATGAAGTCCCGCTTGTGCACCCCAACAAATAAACAACGTGCTGGTTACGCTAGTTTTAGCAAAGTCGAGAATTTCTTGAAGTTCTTTCCAGTACTTAACCTCGGTAAACTCCTTTTCCTCTACTGGTGCACCCGTTATTATCATACCGTCGAACTTTCTGTTCTTGATTTCAGAAAACGGCTTATAAAACCTTTCAAGATGCTCAAGCGGAGTGTTAGTTCCGACGTAAGTTTCCGTACTAACGAGAGTAATATTAACCTGCAAAGGTGAGTTTGAAAGCAAGCGCATAAGCTGTGTTTCCGTAACGATCTTAGTAGGCATAAGATTAACTATTGCAATCTCAAGCGGTCTAATATCTTGCTGCATAGCGCGCTTCTCGTTCATAACGAAAATATTTTCCTCTTGCAAAATTTTGCTTGCGGGTATGTCTTTTGGAACAATAATTGGCATTTTGCTCCTCCTGTGTTAAATCTTTTCTAATGCTTGTGCAATATCCTCAATCAAATCGTCTGCCTTCTCGATTCCGCAAGAATATCTAATGAGTGTCGGCGGAATTCCAGCCGCCTCAAGCTGTGCGTCAGTCATCTGGCGGTGAGTTGCGTTTGCGGGGTGCAAACAGCAAGTCCTAGCGTCTGCAACGTGAGTTTCAATAGCTGCAACCTTTAAGCTCTTCATAAACTTCTCAGCAGTCTTTCTGTCCCCTTTAACGGCAAAACTCAATACGCCACAAGAGCCGTTAGGAAGATATTTTTGACCGAGTTCATAATACTTATCACCTTTAAGCCCGCAATATCTAACCCATTCGATTTTGTCGCTTGCGTTTAAGAATTCTGCAACTTTCTGTGCGTTCTCGCAATGACGTTTCATTCTAACGTGCAAACTTTCAAGTCCTAGATTAATATAGAAGGCGTGTTGGGGTGATTGAATTGAACCAAAGTCACGCATAAGTTGAGCGGTTGCCTTAGTTATAAACGCCCCTTCTTTTCCGAACTTATCAGCATAAACTATTCCGTGATAACTATCGTCGGGAGTAGTGAGTCCTGGGAATTTATCTGCGTGTGCCTTCCAGTCAAACTTACCCGCATCGATGATAGCACCACCTACTGAAACGCCGTGTCCGTCGATATACTTAGTAGTAGAATGAGTTACTATGTCTGCGCCCCATTCGATAGGTCTACAGTTTACTGGGGTTGCAAAGGTGTTATCAATAATAAACGGAACGCCGTTTGCGTGAGCAACTTCTGCAAACATCTCGATATCGAGAACTGAACAAGCGGGGTTTGCAATAGTTTCACCGAAAACTGCTTTGGTGTTGGGCTTAAACGCTGCTTGAAGTTCTTCCCTCGTACTATCTGGTGAAACGAAGGTAAAGTCTATACCCATCTTTTTCATAGTAACTGCAAAGAGGTTGAACGTTCCGCCGTAGATAGCAGAACTTGATATTACGTGATCTCCGCAGTTTGCAACGTTAAAAATTGAATAGAAGTTTGCTGCCTGTCCAGAGGAGGTGAGCATCGCTGCCGTTCCTCCCTCAAGCTCACAGAGTTTAGCAGCAACTAAATCGTTAGTTGGATTTTGAAGTCTTGTATAAAAATATCCACTGGCCTCAAGGTCGAAAAGTTTACCCATATCTTCGCTGGTATCGTACTTAAACGTAGTGCTTTGATAAATGGGAATTTGTCTAGGTTCGCCGTTTTTAGGCGTATAACCACCTTGCACGCAGACGGTTTCGATTTTCTTCTTGTTTGCCATAATTATCTCCTTAATGTTTATCTATAATTTTTGATTTCTCTTTCTTTTTCTCGCTTTATGTCTTTTTCCATAATCGAGCGTTTTTTATCGTATGTGTGTTTACCTTGACAAAGCCCTAGCTCCATTTTTACGAGAGCCTTGTTAAAGTAAAGTTTCAGCGGAACGAGCGTCAATCCTTTTTGCGCAACCTTCGCAGAAAGTTTAACTATCTCTTCTTTATGTAAAAGAAGTTTCCTATCCCTTTTAGAATCTTTTGTATTAAACGCACCTGCTTTATCGTAAAGCGCAATGTGCATATTTTTTATAAATAATTCTCCATTTTGGACTAAACAGAAACTGTCTTTTAAGTTGACGTTGCCAAGCCTCAACGACTTGACTTCGCTACCCTCTAAAACTATTCCCGCCTCTATGCGTTCAAGAATGAAGTATTCGTGACTAGCCGCTCGGTTAGTACAAATTATCTTTTCTTCCATTATTAATCCTCAATTAATTATTTTACTACAATTTATCCGTTTTGGCAACAATATATGAAAATTTTTTAAGAAAGAAGGAATTCCGCACGTCTATCCCCAAGATTTACTCCCGCAACGGTAATTTTCACCGGCTGACCAAGCCTAAACTTTTTAGTTCCGTCGCTTAAAACAAAATTCTTTTCATCATATTCTAAGCGTCTTTTAGCAGAGATAGTTTCAGCTTTTACTAGTCCCTCAACGCCGTTATCAAGCTCAACGAATATGCCGAAGTTAGTCACCCCACTAATCACTCCGTCAAACTCTTCGCCAACAAAATCGCTGATATATAAAAGTTTATAGTAATCGTCTACTGCGCGCTCTGCCTCAGCGGCGTTCTTTTCTTTTAAGGAAGATTGCTTTGCAACCTCACCTACTTTCCCGCCGTATTTTTCCTCAAGCGCAACTCCGCCGTTAATAAAGTCTTTTATTATTCTATGAATCATAAGATCAGGGTATCTTCTGATAGGCGACGTAAAGTGGCAATAATGTTTAGCAGAAAGCCCGAAGTGCCCAACGTCCTTTTCAGAATATTTTGCCTTTTGCATTGACCTTAACATAACTCTGTTAACTATTGTAAAATAAGGCGTATTTTCAACCTTTGATAAAATAGCCTGAAAATCTTTAGGAAAAACCTCTTCTTTTTTTCTTTTGACGGGTATTCCCAAGCCTTTTAAGAACTCGTAAAAAGTTTGAAGTTTTTCTTCAGACGGCTTTTCGTGAATTCTATATATGAAAGGATTTTCAAGATAAAACATATACTCGGCTACGGTAACGTTTGTGAGTATCATAAACTCTTCGATAATCTTATGCGATTTAGAATTACTTGCAGCCTCTACTATAATGTTTCCGTCTGCATCAACCGATATAGCACTTTCCTTTACGTCTAAATCGATGTTGCCCTCAGCCTCGCGCTTTTTCATTAGAATATCTGCAAGTTCGGACATACAAAATACGCTTTCAGCTATCTTTTTATTTTGTTCAATAACCATAGCATCGCCGTCAAGCATTTTTTGAACGGTCGTGTAAGTCGTTCTGCTTGAACTGTTTATAACCGACGGTGAAATCTCGTAGTCAAGAACTTTACCCTCACTATTTATAAGCATCACGCAAGACAAGGTAAGCCTATCCACACCCTCTCTTAAAGAGCATAAATCGTTACAGAGTTTATTCGGTAACATCGGAATTACCTGTTCGGGAAAATAAACGCTTGTTCCCCTATTAAACGCTTCGCTATCTATTATATCTCCACTCTTAACGTAGTGACTAACGTCAGCAATATGAACGCCTAAACGATAATTATCCCCCTCTTTTTCAATGGATACGGCGTCGTCAAAATCTCTCGCGTCCTCACCGTCAATAGTGAAAGTTAAAAGATTTCTAAAATCTTTTCTTCCTACCAAATCTTTATCCGTTATTTCTGACGAAATTGAGTCCGCATACTCTAATAGCGGTTTTGAAAAGCGCTCGGGAAGTTTATATGAAAAGAGGATTGATTTTAGTTCGGTCTTTTTATCAAACTGGCGACCTAAAACTTTAGCGATTATTCCCTCGGGATTCATTTTTTTAGGATACGATAATATTTTAACGACTACTTTATCGCCAGCTTTTGCCCTTAACCCCTTACCAAAAGGCACGAATATATCGTTATAATATTTGCGCTCGTCGGGGACTACGAAACCGCCCTTTTTTGAAGTGTAATAAGTTCCTACAAGCTCGGTTATTCCGCGCTCTATTACCTTTAACACCCTTGCGGTTGTCCTGTTTCCTGAACCAGAGGTAGTTTCAGCAAGCACGGTATCGCCGTGCATTGCACCTCTTAAATCGGAATGTGGAATAAAATAGTCCTCAACCCTACCGTCAGTTGGTATTAAAAATGCGTAACCTCTTTCGTTACCTTGAAGTTTTCCTTCTATAATTTCCCTAGCCATTATTTCTCCGTTAATGAAAAAACGGTTTCCTTGCGGAAACCGTTAGTAACTTTTCTCTATATTATTGAGCGGCAAAGAATGCAACGATTGCAAAAGCGATTGCCAAAACTGCAAAAACAATACCGCTGATTACGGTGAGTTTTTTCATTCTATGTTCAAAAGTTTTGCTCTTGTTCTTTCCCAAGAAAGTTTCGGTTTGTCCGCCGAGCGCGCCAACTCCTGAAGAGTTACCGGGCTGGAACATTACTACTAAAGTGATAAAAATTGCGCAGAGTGCCATAACGATAAGTGCAACGATTTTAATTGCAGGCCATACGTTCCAGAACCCGCCGCTTGCCATAAGCATATTCATCATATTCATAAAAATTATCTCCTCAATCAGTTGATTTTATATCAAACTGCATACATTTTAACATACAAATCTGTTTTTTGCAACTGATTTTCATTAGTTTTAGTCAATTATCAAAGTTTTGCCCGTCATTTCCTCAGGAACTTTTACGTCCATCATATCGAGAAGGGTGGGCGCAACGTCTGCAAGAATTCCACCGTCACGTAGTTTTTTGTTCTTAAACTCCTCGCCCACTACGATAAACGGTACTTTGTTGGTGGTATGAGCGGTAAACGGCGAGCCGTCAGCCTCTTCCATCTTGTCAGCATTTCCGTGGTCTGCGGTTATAATTGCTGAGCCGCCTTTAGAGAGAATCTTATCAACGACTTTACCAACGCACTCGTCAACGGTTTGAACTGCCTTCACTGCCGCACCAAACACGCCAGTGTGTCCAACCATATCGCAGTTAGCAAAGTTCAAAATTACCACGTCGTACTTATCTTCGTCAATCTTCTCAATTACTTTTTCAGTAACTTCGTAAGCACTCATTTCGGGTTTAAGGTCGTAAGTTGCTACCTTCGGAGATGCGATGAGTTCCCTATCTTCGTTTTCGTTAGCCTTTTCCACACCGCCGTTAAAGAAGAAAGTTACGTGCGCGTACTTTTCAGTTTCAGCGATTCTAAGTTGCTTTAAGCCTAAAGACGAGAGATATTCGCCTAGAGTGTTAGTTAATACTTGTGGTTTAAACGCAATCTTAACGTTAGTGAAGCTTGCGTCGTAACGAGTAAAGCAAACGTAGCAAGGGTTGATAAAACCAGTTTTTCTTTCAAATCCGTCAAACTCTTTCTCGCTCATCGCTCTCGTAATCTGGCGAGCGCGGTCGGGACGGAAGTTAAAGAATATTATACTATCCCCCTCTTCAATAAGACCAACCGGCTTTCCGTCTTTAACGACGTGAGCAGGAATAACGAACTCGTCGGTTACGTCCTTTTCGTAAGACGCTCTTACGTAAGCCTCTGCATCTTCAGTAAGTTCACCGATTGCAGCGGTCATCATATCGTAAGCCTTTTCCACTCTTTCCCAGCGGTTATCTCTATCCATAACGTAATATCTTCCGCCAACCGATGCGATAGTACCAAAAGAAAGCGCGTTCATCTCATCTTTAAGTGCTTTAATAAAGTCAGCACCACTAGTGGGAGAAACGTCTCTTCCGTCCAAGAAACAGTGAACGAATACGTCGTCAAGTCCCTCTTTTTTTGCAAGTTTAATGAGCGCGAAAAGATGGGTTAAATGACTGTGAACGCCACCGTCTGATAAAAGTCCGTAAAGGTGGAGTTTTTTACCGTTTTCCTTTGCATTCTTTATTGCAGCGAGGAATTCCTCATTCTCGAAAAAGTCACCGTCGTTTATAGATTTAGTAATTCTGGTGAGTTCTTGGTAAACGATTCTGCCTGCACCGATGTTGAGATGCCCTACTTCACTATTACCCAATTGACCTTCGGGAAGGCCAACGTCCATTCCGCTAGCACCGATTAAAGTAGATGGATATTCTTTAATAAGTTTGTTGACGTTTTTGCTGTTTGCACAAGCGATTGCGTTGCCCTTTGACTCGCAACTCTTGCCGTAGCCATCCATTATTATAATACAATTAGGTTTATTTCTCATATTATTCACCTTGACAAAAGGCACAATTTCTTGTGCCTTTCTCTTTAGCC
>JAFQLO010000064.1 GCA_017414525.1 Clostridia bacterium
ACCAAAGCTATGTTAGTTAGTGGAAAGTGTGAGCGCGCCATTATCGCAGACGTCAGCGCAAAGTGTTTATTAAAAGCGCAAGAATTATTAAAAGATTATTTAGACGAGGGTAGAGTGGTAAGAGCCGTTTCCGACGGGTTCGATAACCTCCCTCCGTGCGACCTTGCTCTAATTGCAGGAATGGGCGGAGAGGAGATCGTTTCAATTTTGGAAAAGGCGAATTCTCTACCCGATAAACTCGTTCTGCAACCTATGAAAAACGCTGAAAAAGTCAGGCGAATTGCCATATCGCTAGGCTATGCGATTAAGAAAGATTACGTGTTTTATTCGGGCGGAATTTTTTACGACTTAATCTGTCTAGAAAAGGGCAAAGATTCTATAACTGACGAAGAGGCGGAGTTCGGTAGGGATAACCTAAAAGGCGATAACGAAGATTTTAAAAAACTAATTAAAATCAAGGTGGAAAAAGTCAACGCTTACTTAAAAAATCCCGCTCTTTCTATTGAGGTTAGAGGGAAAATGCAGGGCGAACTTTTAAGGTTAAAAAAGTATGTTTAAGATTGAAGAATTTTTAGCGGTATTAGAAGAATATGCACCGCTTAAAATAAGCTATAAAGCCATTGAAAAAGGCGATTACGACAACAGCGGATTGCTAGTAAAAAACAGCCAAAACGTCAGTAAAATACTCTTTTCTTTGGACCTTTCCGATTTGTCGTTTGAGGCGGCTAAAAAGATGGGGGCAGACACTATCGTAACCCACCACCCAGCCATTTATAATCCCGTAAAAAAACTATCGTTTGATGGGGAAAATAAAGACCTTTTAATAGCGATTAAAGCGGGAATGAATGTTATAAGTATGCACCTAAATCTCGATATGGCAAATGACGGAATTGACGCGTATTTGGCAGAGGGATTAGGCGGAAAAGCGTTTAAGATTTTAGACGATTTAGACGGTGAGCACGGCTATGGAAGAGAGTTTGTTTTGAAGGGCGATGCTGAAGAAATTCTAACCGAGGTCAAAAAGACGTTTGGTAGCGATAAAATTCTTTTGTACGGTAACGGTGAGGTTAATAAAGTTGCGTCATTTTGCGGTGGCGGAAGCGATTACGCCTTTTCGTGCGTGCTCGGAGGAAAGACGGACGCTGATTTAATCGTCACTTCAGATATGCCTCATCACGTGTTAAAAGAACTCATTGAATGTGGAAAAAAGGTAATGATTATTCCGCATTACGTTTCGGAAAATTACGGATTTAAGAAATTCTACTTGTGGGCAAAAGAGAAAACTTGCCTAGAAGCAGAGTATTTTGAAGATAAAAGATTTATGTAAAGGAGAATTATTATGATTGAATCTCTATTGAATTATCAAGCGGCGGACGCAAAACTTCGCAAGATTGAAAAGACTCTTTCGGAAAGTGAAGAAAGAAAAAAGGCGATGAGTGCGAAGAAATATTTAGAGGGCGTTGAAGAGAACGTTAACAAGCTTGACGTTCGTGCTCAAGAGCTTATTGCCGCATACGAAAATGCTACGAACGAGCAGATAAAGTTAAAGGAACAAGAAGGCGTTTTGATGGAGTCGTTAGATTCCGTTGCCGATGAAAAAGAGGCTGCGTATCTTATCAAAAAAGCCGAAGAATTAGTTGGAAAAAT
>JAFQLO010000065.1 GCA_017414525.1 Clostridia bacterium
CTAGTCGCTGCCTTTCCGCCAGAATAACCAGTATATCCAGTTATCCAGCCGTTAACGTGTGACGCAAAGAGCATTACTTCTGGCATATTGTTTCCAGTAAAGGTAAAGTCAACGTAAGTTCCCACTCCGTATTCACCCTTAATACCAAAGTGTGAAACGCTAACGGGAGCAGCGTAACCAGAAATGAATGCAAACGGTTGACCAGATGCAGTCATCGTTTTTGCCGCGAGAATTATTGAACCGTCGTCAGCAATCTTTGCTTCAGAAGTGAAGTTCTTAAATTCTCCGAGATACGGCGTTCCAACCTTAAAGGTGGTCGTCTTTCCTGCGCCCTTAACTCCTGCGTAAGCTATGATGTTGCCTGCGGGAAGAGCGGTTGATGCAATAGTAGTATCAACGTTTGCAGTTGCAAGAAGAGTTCCAGTTGCCTTATCGTAAAGTTCAGCACATACGATAATGGTGTTATCCGTATCAAGAATAGTTCCTACCTTATAGATATAAGTTCTATTAGAGGTATCGCTTTCAAGACCTTTATAAGTAAGTATCGTGTCGGTTGATAAAACCCTCTTTAATCTTGACGCATCAGTCTGGAGCAAGGTTATCATGTTGTTATCAATCTTGTTAGGACCAAACGCTGAGAGGTACATTCCTCCAACAACGTATCCGCCCTCAACGTTGTGATGCAAGTCTTTGAAGTTATTATTTATCGAAGTTGAGAACACTCCGTTAGTAACGAGCAAGCCCTTTTCTCCGTTAACTCCACCAATAGCGGGATCGTAAGAAGAAACTCTTCCGTTAATGTTATCTGCAAAGAACATTACTTGCGGGAGGTTGTTTCCAGTGAACTCGAAGTCCACGAAGTATCCTGCCGCGTAAGCACCTTGAATTGCAACGTATCCGAGGTCAATCGCATAAACTGCAGATGCGCCTGACGATGCAGAAGCACCGCCCTCTAACGTGTAAGAACCGTCCTCGTTCTCGGTTGCCTTTGAAGTTGTGATTGCGCCTTCGGGAATAAGTTCTCCGTGCTCTTCTCCACAAACTTCACATTTTGCTTTTTGAACGGTAGTTGCAATACCGCCGTAGTGCGCTTCTTTTTCAGTGGTTGCACCGCACTCGCACTTATACCAGTGGTAATCGCCTTCGTGTTCAACGGTTGCAAAATCGTGCTTATAATCGCCGTATTGTGCTTGACAAATTTCACAAGTTGCTTTCGTATCGCAATCTGCTTCACCGCCAACGTGATCAATCTTAGGCTCCCATTTACCGCAAGAACATTCGTACCAGTGGTGACAATCGTTAGTTTTAAGTTCTGTATATTCGTGAACGTGACCCTCTTCACCAAAGGTGTAAGGTTCGCCAACTTTAAATACGGTGGTAGTTCCTGCTCCCTTAACTGAATCGTAGAAGATGATTGAGCCGGGAACGACGTCTGCAACTAGCACTTCGGTAGTGAAGTTAACGAAGATATATTCTTCGCCAGTTTCAGCGTTAGAAAGGATAATTTCAACCGCCATATATTCGCCGTCCGCGTAAGTTCCTACCGTATACTTGAACGGAGTTTCGCTATACTTCTCTGCGAGAGAGAGTTGTGAAAGAACTTTTGCTTCCTCAGTTTCTTTTGCGAAAATCTTAAGTGCGCCGCTGGTAGCATCGCGGAGTCCCGCTGCAAGGCCAGTCGTACTGAACACTCTATCCATACCCCAAACGGTGAACTTATCGTTTGCGCCGTTGTTGTTTCCACCGCCAGCAAAACCGTTAGAGAAGAGTAAGCCTTTGAGGTCACCCTTAACGTTTTCTTGTTCATCGTTAAACGGAGCAGCCGTCTGCATCTTTTCATAACCGGTCATATTGCCGTTAATTACGTTTGCAAACATCATAATTTCAGGCATATTATTTCCGGTAAAGAATGCGTCAACGTAAGTTCCAACTCCGTATTCGCCCTCTAATGCATAGTAGTTATTGTTAATCTGCCAGAGGTTGCACATTCTGTTTCCACCAACAGTACCGTTAGTGGTAATAGTACCGTCCATAGCGACGCTCGCGCCGTTTGCAAGGTACGGAGGCTCAGAATCGTAAGGTTCAGAAACGCTGAACGTGGTCGCTTGGTCGTTGCCTTTAACAGTTCCGTAAATAACGATTGCGCCCGCCTCTATATCGCTGAGTTTAACGGTAGTTCCGCCAACGTACTCAGTGAGGAGATTCTCTTCCCCGTCAACGATTTCGTAAAGCGCAACGTGAACGCCGAGCTGTCCGCCAACTTCAAACGTTCCGACCGTGTACTTAAACTCTGTATCAGCGTACTGTTCGCTAATAACTTTTTGAGTGAGCATTCCGAAGTTAGGATCTTTATCGTTAATATCAATTAAGCCCGTGTTGGTAACCGTCTTAAAGGCTCTGTTGAAGTCAACGCCTTCGCCGAGGTAAATTCTGTTGGGTCCCCAAACGGTGAATCTGTCGTCAGTGTCGTTAGCGTCAACGCTTTCGCCACCCTTGAAGCCGTTAGTGATTATAACGCCCTTTTCACCGCTAGCAGTTGCTAAATATGGTGCTTCATGGAGATAGTCGCTATATCCACTCATATTGCCGTTGATGTTATCAGCGAAGAACATTACTTCAGGCATATTGTTGCCAACGAAAGTGAAGTCGAGATAAGTTCCAACACCGTATTCTCCGTCAAACGCGAGATAACTGTTTTCAAATCCGAGTTTATCACCCCTAGGATTATATGCGTTAGGGACGATACCGAAAGGTTGAGAAGACGAACCAAGCAATCTTCCGCCGAGGCTGAATGAACCGTCTGCATTCTTAATAGCGTCGTTTACGAGATATTCAGGTTTATCTTCATAAGGCTCACTATAAGTGAATTTAGTTAATTCGTTGTTCCCCTTAACCGTTCCGTAAAGGACGATTGAACCAGCTTCAAGCTCTGAAACGTCAAGAGAAGTTCCTGCGATATATTCAACGAGAAGAACTTCCTCTTCACCCTTGATTTCATAAAGTTTAATATGGATTCCAAGTTTTCCGCTAACTTCGTAAGTACCAGCAGTGTACTTAAACTTGGTTTCAGCGTATTCTTCTTTTGCTAGGTTAGACTGAACGAGCATTCCGTAGTTCTCATCAGTATCCGCTACTTTAAGGAGTGCTTTATCCGTCGCAATCTTCATCGTGTTGTTAAGTTTTCCGCCTTCACCCAAGTGAATTCTATTCGGTCCCCAAACGCTGAATCTATCGTCAGAGTCGTTAGCGACTACGCCGCCTAAGAAACCGTTAGTGATAATAACGCCCTTTTCTCCGCTGTCAACGCCAATCCACGGATCTTGGTGAACGTAAGAAGTGTAACCACTCATATTGCCGTTAATCTTATCAGCGAAGAACATAACTTCGGGCATATTGTTGCCAGTAAAGTAAGTGTCAATATAAGTTCCGATACCGTATTCGCCTTCGATGCCGACGAAACTGTTGCTCATACCGTAAGCCTCGCCCTTAGCCGACTGTGCACCAGGAATAATGGTGAACGGTTGACAAGAAGAACCGAGAGATTTACCTGCGAGCCATACTTCGCCGTCAGTAGTGAACACTGCACCGCTACTGATTATTCCGCTTTCCGCATAAGAATAAGGTTTGCGACAGAAGGTGAATTCCGTTCCGATATCAGTACCGCTGTGACCTGCGTAAGCAATAATGTTGCCCGCTGCCACTTCGCTAACTTTAACTTTGGTTTCCTTATTAACGAGGTAAACGAGTTCTTCGCTACCGTCTTTATTTACGCTCCAAAGTTGCAAGCAAATGATAACGTTTCCGCTAGCACTTTCTTCAGAACCAACGACGTATTTATATCTGTTATTTGCATTTTCATCTTTAGAAAGATATTCTTTACCAAACTGTTCGTAACCCGCAGCCGCAGTCAACACGAAGAGGTTGCCGTGGTTATAAGGATCGTCAAGTCTGTTTGGACCGAACGCACGGAGACTGTTCATCAAAAGTTGAGGAGAGTTTCCGCTACTCATACCGTTCATAATAAGAATACCTTTACCGCCGTCAGAGTTGGTGATGTTGGTAGAAAGGTCGTTTGCAAACAAACATACTTGCGGGAGATTGTTGCCCGTGAAGTAGAAGTCTACGAAATAACCGATACCGTATTCACCGTAGTAGCCAAGGTAGTTGGTGCTAACTCTCTTAAGTCCGTCAACCGAGTGAATTCCAGCCTTAACGGGAGGAAGTGAAACGGTGTCGTTAGAAATGTCAGCAACCGCACCGCCAGAGAGAACTATTCCCTCGTAGCCTTCCGGCGTGATAACGACGTTTTCATAAATCTTTTTACCGATAACCTCGCCCTCTGCATCAACTGCGATAACGACGAAGTCAAAGTTTTGGAATTCTTTTTCGATAAAAGGTTTCATATCAAGAGTGGTTGCGGTGGTAGAAGTTGCAACCGTTCCAAGCTTGATTCTGTAAGACGCTGCGCCGGCAACTGGAGTCCAACTTGCCGTGCGACCATCTAAATCAATATTGATGCTAGTTTCCGCATCGGGATACTTTTTGTAGTTTTCAACTGCGGTAACGGTTAAGATACCGTCGGTAGCACCACCAGTAGACTGTGCTTTAAGGTGGAACTCGTATTTACCCTCGTATTTAAAGGTAAATACCAAACTACCGTCCCACATTCCGCACTCACTAGGAGTGGAAGAAGTGAGGTCGATTTTTCTAGCCGTACCGTCTTCGTTATCGTAAACGTTAACGTAATCAATTACTTCTTCGTAAGCGTTTTCAGTGATAATTCTCGCCTGAGAATAAGCAAAGATGTTAGCGAGAGAATCTCTCTTCATCCAGTCAACCACAACGCTGTTTTTAGCCATTACCATATAGGGAACTGCATCGTAAACGTCAAAAGTAACTTCTTTCGTGATAGATTGCTCACCCTTAAAAGCCGTACAAGCAGCCTTATATTCGCCAGCCTCTGAAACGAAGTAAAAACGAGAAGAACTTTCTGCTTCAGTTTCTCCAGTCTTCATTACAGAAAAAGTGTAAGTATATCCACTTTCTTGAACGAAAAGGTCAAACATATCTACGTTATAGCCCGTATAATACCTAACTTGCGGAACTCTAGTATCGAGCTTGAGGTCACCGCTGTTGTTATTGCAAGCGATTAGCCCAATGGACGAAATTAAGCATATTACGGACAAAACTGCAAGGATAATTTTTCTGATTTTGCTCATAATTTTTTCCTCTTTTTAAATTCACTTTTGCCGCCAAGACAAAAATCCTAGCGGCATTTTGTTTGTTTTTAATTAGCCTTTTAAGCCACCTACTACTATGTTTTTCATAATAGTGTTCTGGAAAGCCGTGTAGATTATAACACCAGGGAGTGCAGTAACTAAGGTCGCTGCGAGGTAGGCAGTTATTGAACCGTTGGGATCGTACTGCGAAGACTTCTTATACGCAAACACACC
>JAFQLO010000066.1 GCA_017414525.1 Clostridia bacterium
CCGTTATGGCTATGCCCTGCGGAGTGTTGTAAGATTCCGGAGTCGCAAGCACTCTATATTTTTGAGAAAGAAGAGTTTTTAATATTTCCTTAACGCTTGTTTTTGCGTAACTTCCTGTAATTCCTATCTTTAATACGTCAGAAGACGAGAGTTTTACGTTAGCCACTCTTAAATGATGAACGCGCAAAATTTCTTCTATCGGCTCGTTTATAAGGTATGCAACGAACAATAGATAAGGGGTTAAAATAGGCGTTCCGCAAACTAGACTTAACCTTAAAAGCGCGGTCATCTCGTCCCCGATTAAAAAGGCTAGGTAGTTTAATAACGTTATAAATCCAAAGGAAAACGCGAAGAGAAGTATGGCGTAAGTTATGCAAAGCCTAACTAATCTTTTAGTCTTTTTTAAGGGAACTTTTGCGTTTACGCTACTCTCCGAGTTGATATAAAGGCAAGTAAAAAGAATAAACGAAACGAAACCGATATAAGAGGCTGCGGTATCCCCCGCAATAGGCGAAAAGCAAACGTTAAGCACCATAAAGAACAAAAATCCCAAGAGGCACAAAAGCATTAGCCTTGACATATACGGAGTGTTTTTATTTGAAAGCCACTTAAAGTATCTTCTACCCCTATACCCACATTGCTGAAAAACCAACAAGAATTTCATCGACGAATAAAATAGGAGTATAGCGATAACTGCGCTCACGCTAAAGTAAACGGCGAGCTGCTCACCGCTAAAAAGTTCGCTGAAGTTTTGAACACTAGTTGGAATCATTCTTCTTACGAGAGCAAAAACTCCCTTACCTCCACGTTAAATTTTGCACTTTTATCAATAAAACAAAAATGCCCTGCGTCTTTTACGACTATAAGCGAGGAACTTTTTATTCCCGCGTTGAGTTTTTTCGCCATATAAAGTGGCGTTTCTAAATCGTTTTCACCGAACACCAAAAGCGTGCGGTTTTTAATTAAATATAGCCTATCGTCTAAATGCTCGTTTACTATTTTTATAAAACTCTCTTTCATAACTGGCGAAAGGCTAAGGTAATCACTCGAATAAAAGCATTTAAGTTTTTCCCTAGGAACAAACTTCTTCGCTAAAAAAAAGACTGCTTTTTTAACCGTTTTTTTAACTGTCGTTTTAGGTTTAAGCCCCGCAGCACCAGTTAAAACCAGTTTATCAAAAAGATTCTCATCTTCGCTTGCGCCCTTTATCACGATTCTTGCGCCAAAAGAGTGCGCGATGACGTGCGGGGTTTTTATTCCCGATTTATACATATATTCTTTAACGCTATCTAAATAATCGCTTAAAGAATAGGGATATTCCATACTTGCGTTTTCGCCAAAGCCTTTTAAGTCGGGAATAAACACGTTAAAGTCCCGCTCGAAATACGCCCTCTGACGATAAAAACTCTTACCGCTCGAAAGATAACCGTGAAGGAAAAGAAGGTCTTTTCTTTTATTAGAAAGATTATTTTCTATAACTTAAAATTCCTTTAACATAACCAAAGCGTTTTCGCCGTCTGAATAGTATTTCTTTCGCACGGATATTTGGTTAAACCCAAATTTTTTATAAGCACCTATTGCGGGGAGGTTGTTTTCTCTAACTTCCAAAAACACCTTTTTTACCCCGGCGTTTTGAATTTTATTAACTGCCTCTTCAATGAGCGCACTACCAACACCTTGCCCTCTTTTGCTCTTTAGAACGACCACGTCCTCAACGTCCGCACTATCAACTGATAGAGAAAAGGTTATTACGCCTATAATCTCCTCGCCTAATTTAGCGGCAAGGGCGTTAAATCTTCCCGCATTAAAAGCAGATAAGAGCATTTCCTCCGTCCAACCGTCAGAAAAGTTCTCCTTAAAAAATTTAGCGATAATAGAGCAATCTTCGCTATTTAGGCTAACAATTCTCATCGTCCTTCCTCAGCCTGACTTTTTCTGACGTAAAGAGGTTCGATGCTATCAAGATCAGTAGTAATTTCTCCCGCCTTTTTCTCGATGGCTTTTATCAATCCGTCCTTAACGGAAACGACTTTTACCGATAACCCATCAATCTCCTCAAAAGAAACTAGCGAATATTTTTTAGAAAGTTCTTCAACTTCCGCCCGCATATTATAAGACGGTGGATAAATGACCTTTCCGTTTTCGTAACCACAAGCGTAAAACCCGCCGTGTTTAGCATCGATTACAGAAAGCACCTTGCCACCCTCTTCATTATATGCGATAGTATCGAAAGAAGTTATCGCAAGGCAAGGTTTGTTAAAGGCAAAGCAAATCGCCTTAACGGTTGCAACGCCTATTCTTATACCGGTAAACGAGCCTGCACCCGTCACTACTGCAACGAAGTCTATATCTTTTAGCAACACTCCGCTCTCTATAAGTAGTTCTTCCACCCTTGGCATAAGTTCCACCGAGTGGCGTACCGCGCAGTCTTTATCGTAAACGGAAAAAATTTTCTCTCCGTTATTTATAATCACGGTAAGGTTTTTACCGCTGGTGTCAATAGCAAGATATTTCATAAGATAATTTTTCTCTCGTTTTCTCCGATTTTTCTAATTTCAACTTTCTTTACCTTATCTGGAAGAACGTCCTCAATATTTTCCGCCCATTCGATAAGGCAGATATTATCCCCGCCGAAATAATCGGTGAGTCCTAACCTTTCCGCATCTTCACCTGAGGATAAACGGTAACAATCGTAATGATATAAATAATCGCCGTAAACATTAAGATATGCGTAAGTCGGACTTGTAACATCAGAAAGATTAAAGTGTTTTGCCACCCCTTTAACGAACGCCGTTTTTCCCGCGCCTAAATCACCCGATAAAATCACTACGTCACCACTTTTTAGCGTTTTAGCAAACTCCGCTGCGATTTCTTCCGATTGTTTTTGATTGTTGCTTACGTATTCCATAAAACACCTATTTAATATTTATCTTCTCGAAAAGGTAACCTATCCTCTTATATAGTAGCACGGTGAGTACACTTACCGATACCGACTTAATGACGTTAAACGCAACGATAAGCCAAACTACCGAGTCAAAAACTTCCGCCATTCCATAGAGTGGGAAAGTGATGAATTTGTTAACGAAAACGGCTACTATCGTTTGAATAGTGCAAGAAATTGCGAGAGAAATCAGAACTACCTTTATACCCTTTTTCTTCGAGTACGCTATTGCCGGCGGTATAACGTAGACCAAAATGATTGCCATATTTGCAATCTGCCCAACGCCAAACGTGGAAGTTCCTATTAAGCACAAAAGTTCTTTAATTATTCCCACGAAAAGTGCCGCGAGTGGTCCGTACATAAAGCCCGCAAGCATAATGAAAACGTTTGAAAAATCCAGTTTCAAAAACGCCACCGTCGATGCGGGAAATACGGAAAACTCCAAAAAAGAAACTGCAAACGCGAGAGCGGAGAATATCGCCATTCCCGCAATCGCCTTAGTTGAGAATATACTTTTAATGTTGTTTTGTGATTTTTTCATAAAAATACGCCCCTAGAAAATTTTTCGGGGCGTAAACGAAAACACAAAAAAACTCAACGGCAAATTGCATTCGACTCTCTTCTCATCCGGACTATACCGTCGGTTGCGGAATTTCACCGCTATCCTGCCAAAAGGCTCGCAGACTTTTACTGCCGGTGGGGAATCTCACCCCGCCCCAAAGAATCAATTATATTGTATATTTATTTTTTAAGTTTGTAAAGTAATTTTAGCACGTTTACGCACTACTAATAAAATTCCCCGCCGTTTGCATCAAAAATTATCATTTATCAACAAATATTATCACTAATCTAACACGTTTTTGTGTTAAACTTTTTGCGAGGTGAATAAATGAGCCAAGTGTTTTTTTCCTTTTTAACGGGACTTTTATATACGGGCGGAATGTTTTTCTTATGCTTACTGCTAGTTGCGGGAACAAAATCCCTATTTTCTAGTAGAGTAAAAGAAAAAATTATTACGCGAACTAAAAAAGTTAAAACTCCTCCCCCTGCCTCGCCGCCCGAAAAGCCGATTAAAAGCATCGAGATAAACGCCGACGAAGTGGATAGGATTTACGTTAAAAAGTCGTCTTAATTAAAACTTAGTGGTGTTCTCTTCGCTACCCCAAAGTTTTTCAAGGTGGTAAAACAATCTAGATTCGTCGTTGAAGATGTGCACCAAGACGTCGCCGTAATCAAGAACAGCCCAACGACCTTCTCTTACGCCCTCACGGCGAACTGGCGCAACGCCTAGTTTATCCATTTCATACTCTACGTGCTCGATAAGAGCCCTAGTATGAGTCATTGATCTACCACTAGCCACTACGTAAAAGTCAGCGACTTCGGTCTTTCCTCTAACGTCAATCATAACCACGTCTTCTGCCTTGTGGTCAGAAAGCGTTTGACAAACGAGTTTCGCAAATTCTTTAGCTTCCAAAATTCTATCCTTCCTTTTTATTAATATAATAATTATAAGCGTCGAGAGTTTTAGAATAAATATCCCCTTTTTTATTTAATAGGTGAATATACTCCTCCCTCAAACACTCCTTAAAGCAAAATTCAAAATCACTTTTGTTATAAAGTTCTCTTAAATACTCCACGCCCTCGTAGTTTCTGCCTTCTTCAACCATATCGGCAACGAAGACGAGCTTACCTAAAAGGCTCATATTAGGTTTCCCAGACGTGTGAAATCTAATAGCGTCAATTATTTCTTCGTCCTCTATCCCTAACCTAGTTTTAGCCACGTGAGCCCCCAAAAACGAATGAATAACTGGTTCGGGAACGCCGTCCTCCAACTCAAAATCTTTAATCGATTTATAATCTAAATACTTAGCACAGTCGTGGAGCACGCAAGCCGTCTCCACTTTTTTCTTATCAAGCCCTAATTCATTTGCCTTTTTGAGAGCTGTAACTACAACGTTAGCCGTGTGTTTAAGCCGTTTTTCCGGCAAAGTCAATTTAACGTACTCGTAATAATCGTCCGCCTTATAAAGGTCGTTATCCTTGATATACTCTTCAACCTTTTGGCTAACAAGCCTGTTAAGAGGTAGGTTAAGCATTGAATAAACCCTAATTTTCGTTGACGATTCGTCCTTCCCGAAATAGTTGAGTTTAATAAATTCTTTACCGAAAGTTTTAAGAAAATATTCTCTTTCCCCCTCAAAATCGGTTGCAAAGTTTTCTCTTGCAAAAACCGCGAGCGTGCAAGCGGAAAGTATGCGCTCTGGAAATCTCCAGTTCTTAAAATCGGTGAGCATATCCCCGCCACAAATAAAGAAAAGATCCTCTGCACCCTGTGCCTTAAACCACTCTACCGTTTGATAGGTATAACTCTTTCCCTCTTTAAGTATCTCGAAGTCGCTGACCTCAATTTTCTCATCGTCCTTAAAGGCAAGGTTAAGCATATTTAGCCTATCGCTAGCAGGAGATGCTTTTGCTTCCGTTTTATGCGGAGATATAAAAGTGGGCATCACCACGAGTTTATCAAGATTAAGTTCAACGAGCGCAGCGCGGGCAAGTGCCTCGTGCTCAACGTGAACGGGGTCAAACGTTCCGCCAAGTATTCCAATCCTTTGCATATTTTTATTATCGCACATTTTTAAAATAAAATCAATGATTTTTGCACTTGTGAATAAAAAGGTAGCCGTCAGGGAATAATCGCTTAAAAACAAAACATTTGGTGCGAATATGAAATTCTCTTTATCCCTTATTATAGACTGCGCTTTTTCCGCCTTCATAACCTTTTTATTAAGTTTGATAATCTTTAACTATTTTGCAGAAAAAAGCGTTGCGGTGACCTTATCGGTTACGCTCGGTTTAATCGCTGGACTATTTTCTTTTAAGATTTTAAGAAAAAAACAAGCCTCAAAAGAATTAAAAAAGGAAGAACGCCAAGAACTTGAAAACATGCTGACCCAGTTTAATTTTTCTAGCGACACGGAAACTTTAGATTTTTTTGCTAAGCTTTTTTCCTCAAAGGGTTATCTCGTGGAAAAGAAAAGGAGCGTGATCTACTTTAAAAACGAAAACGCCGCGATTTTTATTAAGTTTGGGTTCTTAGACGTTACTAAGTCGGACGTGGTGAAGTTTTTCAATCTTCTTAGGAAAAACGATAAAGGCTATATAATATCAGAAAACTTTTCCTTGGACGTGAGTTCTTTTATTTCTAGGTTCGATAACCGCCTGTTCGCTATCGACGGTCAAGAGATTTATAGATACCTAAAGAAAAACGACGCATTACCTGAAACCAAGTATTCTTTCTTCAAAGAGCCACAAAAGGGATTTAAACTCCTTAAAAATCTTTTATACAAAGATAAAGCCAAAAACTATCTCGTTTTCGGCTTAGTGTTTTTATTGATGAGTTATTTCTTTCCTTTTAAGGTTTACTACGTCGTTTCGGGGATACTGTTCCTTCTAGCCGCACTAGTAACTAGATTATTCGGCTTATCCCCAGAAAAAAAGTAATCGTCTAGAAAATAATATGCTCTACTTTCGGGTTGCTACTTCTTCTATAAAACACGAGTTTTCTGCCAGTTGCACACACAAACTCTGCACCGAGTTTTTCCGCAATCTCAAAACCCGCTTCCTTAGGAATAAGGTCGGAATTTTCCAAAACGGTAACCTTTATAATTTCTCTTTTCTCAATCGCCTTATCGAGACTTTCGATAAGGCTTTCGTTTATTCCCAGTTTTCCCACTTGGGTAACTGGTTCTATTTTAGCCGCGATTGAACGCAAATTGCTTCTCTCTTTTGAAGTTAACATTTCTATCCTCTCTTTAATAATTAGTCAATAAATTCAAACTCTTCGCCGCCGATAATAACGGTTGATTTATCGGTTGCGCCCATTTTTCTAAGCTCTGCGATAATTCCTCTATCTTTAAGCACCTTGTGAAGGTATGCGAGCGAGTTCATATCGTCCATAACGACGTTTCGTTTGAGCACGTCAACGAGCGTACCCGTAACGACGAAAGTTTCGCCCTCTTTGAATATCTCGTAATCAAGTCTTTCAGGTTTAACGTAATTAAACTCTTCAAACTCTAAGGGTTGAACGGGCGGAAGTTTAACTAGCACGTCGTAAATCGCCTGTTTTAATTTATCAAGTCCTTCACCAGTAACAGCAGAAACAGTTATGATTTTCTTTCTGCCCTTGATTTTTTCCTTAAATGCCTTTAAGTTCTCATCCGCGCCGTAGATATCAAGTTTGTTTGCCACGATTATCTGCTTAACCTTTGCAAGCTGAGGACTATAATTTTTAAGTTCCTTGTTAATTTTAAGGTAATCTTCGTAAGGATCTCTTCCCTCTAGTCCTGACATATCTATAACGTGAACGAGCATTCTAGTTCTCTCAATATGTCTCAAGAACTCAATCCCAAGCCCCGCGCCGTCAGACGCTCCCTCGATAAGACCTGGAATATCAGCCACCACGAACTGATTATCGTAATACTCTGAAACGCCAAGGTTTGGAGAAAGAGTGGTAAAGTGATAGTTTGCAATCTTCGGGCGTGCTTTTGTTATCCTAGATAATATAGTAGACTTACCTACGTTAGGGAAACCAACTAATCCCACGTCCGCAATAGTTTTAAGCTCCAAAACTACTTGTTTGCTCTCGGTCTTTTCGCCAGTCTGAGAAAAATGCGGAGCGTGGCGACGCGCGTTTGCAAACTTTGCGTTGCCCTTTCCACCGTCACCGCCAACTAAAACGACTTTTCTTTGTCCGTCGGTAAACATATCGGCAATAATTCCGCCCGACTCTCTATCCTTAATAACCGTTCCAAGCGGAACTTTTAGAACGAGGTCTTTGCCTGCTCTTCCAAAACAATCCTTTGGCTCGCCCGGAGCACCGCTTTCAGCAACGTATTTAGTTTTATAATAGTAATCTGAAAGATTAGTTAAATGCTTGTCCGCAACGAACACGATATCTCCGCCCTTTCCGCCGTCACCGCCGTCTGGACCACCGTTAACTCTTCCCTTAAAATGCATAAAAGAAGTGATACCGCTACCGCCGTCACCTGCTTTTATTGTTATCAACGCTCTGTCTATAAACATAATTCACCTTTTAATCTTTTTCAAACATTTATCGCTTATCGGACAATTCTCGCAATCGGGTTTATGCGCCTTGCAAAAACTTCTGCCAAGATATATAAGATAGTGATGCGCTCTCGACCAATCGCTCTTATCGAGAATTTTCATCAATTGTTTTTCGGTGTTCAACACGTTATCCGCCTTTACCAGTCCGATTCTGTTAGACACCCTGAAAACGTGCGTATCCACCGCAATCGCGCTACCCTTAAACGCCACGCTATAAACTACGTTTGCCGTTTTTCTGCCCACACCTTGAAGAGTTCTCAAACTCTCAATATCTGCGGGAACTTGTCCGTTAAACTTTTCTATAATATCTTTTGACGCGCTTAAAATATGCGACGCCTTCGACTTATAAAGCCCGCACGAAAAGATATACCTTTCCAGTTGTTCCTGAGAAAGAGTAATCATCTTTTCGGGGGTATTATAATCTTTAAATAATTTTTCGGTAATTTTATTCACTCGCTCGTCCGTACACTGCGCGGAGAGAATGACCGCAATCAGCAGTTCGTACGGCGTGGAAAAATTGAGCGCGGGTTTATCGTCAAAAATTCCCGAAAGTTTATTAACGATTTCTTTTGCAGTTTTTCCGTTCATAATACTTAACTATATCTTAACATAAACGGACGGTTTTTTACAAGCGTTTTACGCTAAATACTCTTAACCACTCGTCTTCCGCCGACCATTTTTACCAGAAAAAATCCTGCAAACGAAGATGATGAAAAGGCTCTAACGGCATTTTTAACCGTGCTGAACTGATAAGAGGAAACTTTAACGGAAAGTCCACACCCAACACCCGCCTCTTTTGGCGTGTTGATAATCTCCGCGCTTATTCCGTTCTTTTTTAATAATTCGTAAAACCTTACGGTATGCGCCCGCGAGCGAAAAGCCACGACTAAGTACTCCATAAATCTTTCTCCTTTGCATAAATAAAAATTTTTTCTTATACAATATAGTATTACCACGATAAGATTTTTGTTACATATAAGGAGAACGTTTATGATATATTTTGATAACGCCGCAACTGGCGGTTTTAAGCCGAGAGCAGTTACAGACGCTGCCGATAACGTGCTACGCTACCTTTCCGCGAACCCTGGGCGTAGTGGACATAGGCTATCGCTAGCGGGTGCGGAAATAGTTTACGGAACGAGAAGTGCGCTCGCGGAAACATTTAACTGCAATCCCGACCGAGTGATTTTTACCAAAAACTGCACGGAGGCGTTAAACTACGCTATCTTTGGAAGTTTAGTTGAGGGTGGACACGTTATCACTACCGCATACGAACACAATTCCGTTTTGCGCCCGCTCCACGCACTTAAAAATAGGGGGCTTATTAGTTTAGACGTAATCTTCCCCGATAGAGAAACGCCTATTGAAAAGTTGATTGAAGAAAAAATTACTCCCGCAACTTATATGATAGTCACCACCAGCGTTTCAAACGTGACTGGGGAACTTCTACCTATTGATAGAATAGGCAAGGTCGCAAAAGAGCATAACCTATTATATTTAGTGGACGGCGCGCAAGGTGGCGGGCATATTCAAGTTGATATTAAATCGCTTGGAATTTCCTATCTTGCCCTAGCGGGGCACAAAGGACTTTACGGAATAATGGGGAGCGGCGCGCTTTTAATAAACGACGATGCAGACCTTTCCCCCGTTATTTTTGGCGGGACAGGGAGCGAGTCGTTTAACTTAAACCAGCCCGAATCTTATCCAGAGCGGTTAGAGTCGGGAACGCTTAATCTCCCAGCAATAGCTGCACTTGGGGAGGGCGTGAGGTTCATAAAAAGCAACTTGAACAGTTTTGCAAACCACTTAATTTCCTCCACGTCAACGCTTATAGACGGCTTAAAACGAATACCTAAAATCGAGTGTTTTTCCTCACCTAATCCTGCTGGAATCGTGGCTTTTTTACATAAAAACATAGAAAGCACCCAACTTGCCGACATCTTAAACGAAAAATTCGACGTTGCAGTTCGCGGAGGATTGCACTGTGCACCACTTATGCATAAGCACCTAAAAACAGATAAGTGCGGTCTAGTTAGAGTTAGCCTTGCCGTGCAGAATTCTTCTAGAGAAACGGCTTACTTTTTATCTTCCCTTTCTAAAATATGCCAGCAGAGTTCTAAATCTTTTTAAGCTCGTTTGCAATTTTATAAAGCATTTTGCGCTTTTCGTCGTCTAAAATAGGTGAGAGCATACTTACGAAATTATCAATATCTGAATTTTTAAGCGTGCCGTTCTTTTTCCCGCGTTTTGCCTCCTCGTAAACGGCACGCATTAGTTCGTTTTGGCTTTTTCCGTCAAACTTACCCGAGAGCGAGTTTATAAGATTAAAAATATCGGAGTTTAAATCTCCACCGTTCTCGCTCCTTTTATCGCTATTTGCAAACTCGTTAAAATCTTGCATAACAACCTCCTAGATAAAATCTTCAATTTTATTTTATGCCTAACATATATTATATTGTTAGTGGAGGTAATATGGAAATATTACAAGTTTTGTTATCGCTTTTACTAAACGGAAAAAATTTTGAGAACTTCGCCCCCATATTAAACGCCTTTAAGGAAAATAATTTTGACCTAAAAAAAGTTTTAGCAAACATAGACTTAAAGAGTTTAATGCCCTTGCTCTCAAGTTTTTTAAACGACAAAAAACAAAGCCCGAGCGTAAACGTCGGGCAAGGTTTCGGTTTATCCCCTATCGCCAAAATCGCAGATAAGGAAATAATATATTCACTTAATCAATACTTTCACGAGCAAATTTAATCGCTCAAAATCTCAAGTGCTCTATTAATAGCGTTGCTATCGTTCGTTTGGTTAGCCTCTGGCGGAATTATTCCCACGCCGTGGATACACGTCTTTTTATCCGGCCACAAAATTCTAGCGGTAGTGAGCTTAAACGCACCCCCGCTTATTAATTGATAGGTCGTTTGCATAATGCCTTTTCCGTAGGTTCTGCCAACTCCTTTTGAGTTTTTAATAGTTACAAGATTATTGAGCGAGAAGTTTTCTCCATACGATGCCAACGCCCCTATCAAACATTCTGATGCAGACGCGGTGTTCTCGTTAGCCAAAACCGCTATTTCTTTAACGTGGTCTTTATAATTATAAGCGGAAGTGTTAAAGGGAATTCCACCCGTTTTCGCATCTGCATAAGCCACTAAAAAATTGCCTTGACCGCCGTTATGAATAAGCATTGCGACAATTTTAGTTAGAATATCCATATACCCGCCGCCGTTATCTCTCAAATCTAGAATAAGCTTGTTTCTTCCGCGCTCTTTCATAAAATCGAGCGCGCTCTCCATCTGCTCGGCTGCGCCACCCTCAAATTGCGTAAAACAAACGTAAGCAGTATCAGCACTTAAATGCGCCATCGTTTTATCGGCAATCTGCTTTGGTTCTAACTCTCCATCTGCCTCTTTAGACTGAAAATAATACTTGACTTCACTATCGTAATAGGTTACGTAAGAAACCGCGTATTTTGATTTCTTAAAAGATAGGTTTATATTTTTGCCATTTCTTAATACGGTTACCGTTATTTCTAACGCAGAATCACATTCTTTTAGATAAGACGTAAACTCAACTGACGAGGAAAAAGTCTTGTTCTCTTCTTCGCCTTGACTAGCACAAACGATTAAATCTCCAACTAAAAAACCTGCTTTTTCCGCTGGAGAATTACCCATAATGCGAGAAACTACTGGTTCAGAACTATAAAAAGAAAGTCCTACTCCCTCGTACTCCCCGTTACCCTCTGCGGTAATTTTTGCATATTCCTCGGGAGTATAATAAGCGGAATATCTATCGAGCAAGCCGTTAACCAGCGCGTCCGCAACGTCCTCGGAAGTTATCTCCTTTCGTTCCCCAGTAATAGGGTCAATAACGTAACCAACTTGTTCTAATATCGATAAAAGTTCGTTAGTTACCACTTGGTGCGGGGACTGAAAAATATAATGAGAAAAAAAACCGCCAGCAAAAGATATTATGACGATTAACGAGGTGATTAAAACCTTTAAAAATATCGGCTTTTCTCTTTTGTTTTGACGGTTAGAATCTTTAATTTCCATATAATAATTACCTTACGAGTTTTGAAATTATAGTAATGAGCCTAAAAGTTAGCGCGTCCGTGAATTTCCTTATGTTAAGCCCAGTAACTTTTTCTATTTTATCCAAACGATAAATAAGCGTGTTCCTATGCAAATAAAGTTTTCTTGCAGTTTCGCTGACGTTTAAGCTGTTCTCCAAAAATTCCTCTGCCGTTAAAATCATTTCCTCATCGGTGAATATTTCACGCCCCGACGCATCCATAAGGGTATCTAGATATTCGTTAAGTTTATATTTCGGCATATCCTCTAGCATTTTAACGGTTACGAATTCTCTATAAGAATAAACGTCGCTCCTAGACTTAATAGCCTCTGCCATTCTTGCCGCAACTATTGCTTGCGAATAAGAAGTGCTTAAATCAATAATATTATTAACCGTTCCGCCGATAGATATTTTAACTAGCGCACCCGTTTCCTCGTAAATCGACTGCTTTAAGAACTCCGCGTATTCTGTTGACGACTGATATTCTTCGCTATTATTATCCATAAACTTGACGAACGCCAACTGCGATTCGGGAGTTACTATAACAAAATCGGTATCAACGAGGCTGTAATTATACAGTATCTCTTTAACGTCGTCGGTTAATTCTTCAGGAACGCTTATCACCATAACGAAAGCGGGCATATCCTTAATGGAATACTTTCTCATATATCTTTTAACTTGAGAATAGTTTGTTTCGCCAAGCAAAATCGCCTTGACGAAATCGCGCTTAGAGATGCCAAACTCCTTAAAAAACGAATTCTCTGCAAGTTCACTAATTAAGTATGCGTAATTTTTGCTAGCCGTATCACAACCAACGATTTTTCCTATAAAACTTTTGCTCTTATACTTAATTAAAAAAAGCGTATAATTTTTTTCTTCGTCAACGATAATATCCTCAACGTTTGTGGGAACGACGTCGTTCTCGTCCGCACAACCCGCAATAAAATTACCGTCCGCGCCGTAAACGGAAAACTCTATTCCCGTTTTTTCTTTTATTCCGTTAATAAAAATTCTAATATCTGCGTCCATTTTCTTCCCCGCATATTCTTTATAAATTGATTATACCTTTTTTTTTGTTTAAATTCAATCAAAAAGTTTAATCTTTTAAAATTTTATTGGTCAATTTGCACAAAAAAACAAAAAATTACACTAATTCGCTTTCTAAAAGCGTTGTGCTTAAAACAAAATACTGCCTTACGAGTATTTAAATTTACAAAAAGAAAAAACATCTACCAGAATTCTGGTAGATGTTTTTGTTGTTTTAATTATTCAGCGTCTTTGCTTTCTTCTGCTTCTTCAGTTTTAGCAGCTTTTTTAGCAAGTTTCTTTTCCATTTTTGCTCTGCGTTTTTCAGCTTCAGCAGCAGCCTTAGCTTCTTCCTGAGCAAGTTTTTCAGCAGCGGCAGCAGCCTTTTCAGCTTCTTCTGCTACGCGCTTAGCCTGCAACGCTTCAATGTCTGCCTTATTTTCTTCGCTACGAGCAAGGATAGTAATTTCAGTATCCTTATCGAACAAGTGGCAGTGTGCGATGTCGATAGCAAGTTTAGCCATATCGCCTGACTTTGTGGTTGAACGAGAGTCAACTTTAGCGGTAAGGTTCGGAACAGCGTCAACGATACTTTCCAAAGACTCTTGAGCAGCGAGTTGAGCGTGAGTTTTGCAGTAAAGCAAGGTTTCAGAACCAAGTGCTTCAACAACGTCAACGTTAACTTCGATAACCTGATCGGGAACTTTTGCAATCCATTCTGCTTCGTCGTGGATATCTTCAGGACGAACACCGAATACGATTTCCTTATCGGTATTGAGATATTTGTCAAGGTTTACGATAAGGTCAACTTTTTCTTTAGAGAGAAGAACTTTATCAGTACCGAACTCTACGTAAACTTTGTCTTTAGTTCCAACGAGCTTACCAGCGAAGAAGTTCATCTGAGGAGTTCCGATGAAGCCTGCAACGAACTGGTTAACGGGGTAATCGTAAAGATTGATAGGAGTATCAACCTGTTGCATAAATCCGTCTTTCATAACTACGATTCTAGTACCCATGGTCATAGCTTCGATCTGATCGTGGGTAACGTAAATGAAGGTAGTGGCAAGTCTGTTGTGGAGCTTGGTGATTTCGGTTCTCATTTGTGAACGAAGTTTTGCGTCCAAGTTAGAGAGCGGTTCGTCGAGAAGGAATACCTTAGGTTCACGAACGATAGCACGACCTAAAGCAACACGCTGTCTTTGACCACCAGAAAGAGCCTTCGGCTTTCTTGAGAGGTACATTTCGATACCGAGAATTCTTGCAGCTTCTCTAACCTTCTGGTCGATAACTGCTTTGTCAATCTTACGGAGTTTAAGACCGAACGCCATATTGTCGTAAACGGTCATGTGGGGATA
>JAFQLO010000067.1 GCA_017414525.1 Clostridia bacterium
AATATTTAGGAGAGTTTAATGATACTGTCATCTGATTATCATACCCACACCGTGTATAGCCACGGCAAAGGTCAAATAATCGACAACGCAATAGCTGCAAAAGAAAGGGGGCTTAAAGAGTTGGGAATTTCCGACCACGGTTTTTCGCACCCTGCTTTTGGGCTTACCAAAAGAAAAGTACCTAAGATGAAAGCGGAGATTTTGGCGGCTAAAGAAAAAACGGGCGTAAACGTTTTGCTCGGTGTTGAATCGAATATCATCGGAACTGACGGTAAGGTGGATTTACCAGTCAGTTTGTACGACGATTTCGATATTTTCCTTGCGGGTATTCATAAGTTTGTCCTCTATAAATTTAGTAGCATTTTCACTCTTGCAACTCCCGACTTATTTTTTACTTACCTTAAAGGCTTAAAAGTTCCCGAAAGTGTTAGGCGGACAAACACTAAAACTTTCATTAACGTAATAAAAAACAATCCCGTTGACGTTATAACACACCTTAATTTTTGTTGCTTTGCTGACGCTAAGGAAGTTGCAAAGGCGGCGGCTGATTATGGAACGTATATCGAACTCAACGCGAAAAAAGTGCACGTTACTGATGACGAGATTTACGAGATGCTTAAAACGGACGCCAAGTTTATAGTTAACTCTGACGCGCATACTCCGTCAAGAGTAGGCGAGGTTAGCCTAGTAGAACAGATGGTGGACAGGCTGAATTTTCCGACCGATAGGATAGTGAATATCGACGGAAGACTTCCTAAAATGCGTTTTCGTGCGTTTAAGGAGGGCAAATAATGAATTTCGGGTCGGTAATAAAAAAAGAGATAATTTCTAAGAACATAAAGGAAAAACATTGTAGAAAGGCGTTTATTGCGGGAATAATTCGTGGGAGCGGAAAACTTTACGAAAAGGACGGAGAACTGGGCTTAGAGTTTTCCGTGGTGGACGAAGAAACGGCAATGTTTATGACCACTGGGTTTAAGAGCCTTTTTGGTTACGAGGTTAGAGAAGTTTCCGTTTCAGAGGACAGGCTTAATCACAAAGATAGATTTACCTTTTCAGTAAGCGGTGAGGGACTTGAAGATATTTTAAGTCAATTAGAAATCGTCGTGGAAGAAGACGGAGAAAAGGTGGTAAACTTACGGTTTTACGGTGATCTTACTAAAAGAGAATGTTGCACTAGAGCGTTTATAAGAGGACTGTTTTTATCGGTGGGTGGTTGTACTTTGCCAACTGATAACGAAGACACTTCAACTGGTTATCATTTAGAGATGGTGTTCTCGCATTATACGCCCGCCCTTGAAACTAGTGAAAAACTAGCGGAGTTCGGCGTAATAACAAAGATTACTAGGAGAAAGGATAACTACCTAGTTTACATTAAGAGCGCGGAGGACATAAAGGACTTTATCGCGTTTTTGCCTGCGCCCGTATCGGTATTAAAAATAACCGACCTTATGATAAACAGAGAACTTGCTAACCGCTCTAATAGGCAGAGAAACTGTGACCTTGCAAACACTACTAAACAGGTTGACGCAGCGGCAAAACACTTAAAAGCAATTGAAAAAATTTCCGCAATTATAGGACTAGAAACGCTTAAAAAAGATTTGGCGGAAACGGCGGTCGCAAGAAAAGAGTATCCCACCGAAACGCTTACGGAACTTGCGGAAAGACTAAACGTAAGCAAAAGTTGCTTAAACCATAGATTGAGAAAATTACTGGCGATAGCCGACGAGTTATAAGAGGAAGAAATTATGAGTAAATTCGTACATTTACACGTTCATACTGAATATAGTTTGCTTGACGGTGCAACGAGAATTGATAACGTTTTCGCCGCTTGCAGAAAAAAGGGAATGAACGCACTTGCCATTACCGACCACGGTAATATGTTCGGAACTCTCTATTTTGCAGAGTGTGCGAAGAAGAATTACTTAAAGGCGTTAGAGGCGGGTGCTAGTGAAGAAGATGCAAAGATGCTGCCCATTATTGGTTGCGAACTTTACGTTTGCGACGATCATAAGTCAACCGTCCGTGAATACGATCACATAATACTTCTTTGTAAGAACAAAAAGGGCTATAAAAACCTCATAAAACTTGATTCTATCGCTTACGTTGACGGGTTTTATTATAAGCCTAGAATCGACTATAAACTACTTAAAGAGCACACCGAGGGTTTGGTGTGCCTTTCGGGCTGTCTTGCGGGAAGAGTTAGTAAGAGGCTTTTGCAGAACGATTACGATGGAGCAAGGCAGACGGCGTTGGAATTAAAAGAAATGTTCGGGGAAGACTTTTATCTTGAAATTCAGGACCACGGAATGGCTGAACAAAAGAAAATCAACCCGCTACTTATCAAACTTTCAAAAGAACTCGATATTCCGCTTGCAGCAACAAACGACGTTCACTATATAGAAAAGAACGACTGTGAAGTTCAAGACGATATTGCGTGCATAAGCACTAAGTCCACCCTTGACGATCCAACGAGATTTAAGATGGATACCGATCAAGCTTACCTAAAAACTCCAAAAGAAATGGAGGAACTTTTTTCGTATATTCCAGAGGCACTTGAAAACACCGTTAAGATAGCGGAAAAGTGCAGCGAAGAGCCTATCTTTGACCTTAATAAAAAGTGTGAGCCCATAAGAGATAATTCGCTTATTCCAGGATATATTCCCGATAACGGACAAACTGCTTACGATTTTCTAAAAGATATTGCAGAAAAAGGATTAAGAGAGCGTTATCCAGTTATTACTGAGGAGATAAGAGAGCGTTTCGACTACGAACTTAACACTATCCACACTATGGGTTATATCGAGTATTACCTCATAGTTTGGGACTTTATTAACTACGCTAAAAGCATAGGAATTTCCGTCGGTGCAGGACGAGGCAGCGGCGTTTCAAGCATAATTGCATATTCGGTTGGTATAACCGACGTTGATCCTTTAAAGTACGACCTAGTATTTGAGAGATTTCTTAACATTGAACGTGTTAGTATGCCTGACTTTGATATAGACTTTCAGGACGATAGGCGTGGCGAAGTCGTTGAGTACGTAAGAAACAAATACGGTGCGGATAGAGTTGCGCAAATCGTAACTTTCGGCACGCTTGCGGGCAGAGTTGCTATCAAAGACGTCGGAAGAGTTTATAGAGTTCCTTATTCTGAAACGGACAAGATTACTAAACTTATGGACGGAAAGAGTAGCATAAGCGAAAGTTTCGGGTTTAAGAAAAATAAAGACGGTGAGGACGTAAGCGTCAAGGAACTAAGAGAAATGTACGAGCAAGACGACACCGTTAAAAAGGTCGTCGATATGGCTATCCGTGTAGAGGATATGCCAAGGCAGACGGGTATGCACGCGGCGGGCGTAGTTATTTGTGCAAAGCCTATCGCGGATAATGTGCCGTTACAAATGAGTGACGGAAACGTTACCACGCAGTTCGATATGAAAGAAGTTGAGCAGTTAGGAATGCTCAAAATGGACTTCTTGGGACTTCGTACGCTTACCGATATTTCTAAGGCTAAGCAATACGTTTTTGAAAATACTGGGAAAACGCTTGATTTTCATAAGTTAGGTTACGACGACGAGGGGACTTACAATATGATAGGCGAGGGTGAAACGGACGCTGTGTTCCAGCTTGAAAGCCCCGGTATGAAGAGGTTTATGAGAGATTTAAAACCCTCTACCTTTGAAGATATTATCGCGGGAATTTCAATGTATAGACCAGGACCTATGGACTCAATTCCTACCTACGTTAGTTATAAGCATAATCCGGAAACAATAAAGTACAAGCACCCGCTACTTGAACCGTTATTAAAAGCAACTTACGGCGTTATGATATACCAAGAGCAAGTTATGCAGATATGTCAAAAAGTTGGCGGTTTCTCGCTCGGTCAGTCAGATATCGTGCGCCGTGCTATGGGTAAAAAGAACGTTGAGGAAATGGCGCGCCAGAAAAAGATATTTATCGAAGGTGGCGTGAGCGAAAAGGGTGACCCGATACCAGGGGCGGTTAAAAACGGCGTACCCGTAGAGATTGCAACTGAGATATTCGACGAAATGGCGGGCTTTGCAAAATACGCTTTTAATAAATCGCACGCGGCTGCTTACGCAGTTTTGGCGTATCAGACTGCGTACCTTAAACTTTACTATCCAGTAGAATTCTTTACGTCAATCTTAAACAACAGAATTGATAAAATCGAAGAAATTTCCAAGTATCTAACTTATATCAAGGGCAAGGGGATAGAAGTTTTTCCGCCTGATATAAACAAGAGCAAAGGCTATTTTGCGTGTGAAAATGGTGGTGTCCGTTTTGGACTTGTGGGACTTAAAAACGTCGGACTTGCAGTAATCGACTCTATCGTTGAGGAACGCAATAAAAATGGTGAGTTCAAGTCGTTTGAAGATTTTATCAATAGAAGTATGTCGCTCGGCATAAATAAACGCTTGGTTGAAAGCCTTATTCTTGCAGGCGCGTTCGATAACTTTGGCGTAAACAGAAGAACGCTTATGACCGTTCACGCAGAGTATATGGATAGAATCGCAGCCTTAAATAAAAAGAAAGACGAAAGGCAGATAAGTCTTTTCGGCACCTTCTTTGAAGAGGACGAGGGGCTAGAACTTGAATATCCAAAGATGACTGAATATTCTTCTAAAGAGCGTTTAACCTTAGAAAAGACAGTTTTAGGCATTTACCTTTCAGGTCATCCGCTATCAGACTATAAGGAACAGTTTTCCAAGTTCTCGTTTAACACTAGCGTTTTAAGTTTTTTCGAAGAGGACGAAGAGCACAATAGGACTTATACTGATATTGAAGAGGGCGCGCACGTCGTTATGGGCGGAATTATATCCGAATTCAAGCGCCTTGCAACCAAGAGCGGGCAGACTATGGCTTTCGTAACCGTTGAGGATATTTACGGACAGATAGAAGTAATATTCTTCCCGAAAGTTTTTGAAAAGGCAAAAGACCTTTTAGCGCCCGAACAAGTGGTTAGAATTAGCGGTAGACTCCAAATAAAAGACGGAGTTCCGCAAATTATAGCAGACGGCGCAGATCCTTTAGAAATTAAAGAGGAAGTGGCGGCGGAAAAGCAAGTTGAGCAAGAGTTTTTAGGACTTATTCTTCCCGATGAGGTGAGTGATAAGGTAGACGATATTCTAGATATTTTAACGAGTTATCCGGGAAATATCCAAGTTATAATCGCTATGAACGGTAAAAAGTACGATGCGCACGCACCGGTTAGGAGATGTGACGGGCTTTTGAGCGAGCTTAAAAACTATCTCTCTGAAAAAGATATAATATTTTTTAAGAAAAAATAAAATAGCACTTAAAAAAACTTGAAAAAATTTTATCGAATATGGTAGAATAATTCACGATATGCAAAAGACAGAGTAATTAGGGGGACAAAACAAGTGAACAGGATAGCAGTTTTGACCAGCGGGGGCGACGCTCCTGGAATGAACGCTTGCATTAGGGCGGTGGTTAGAGCCGCGCTCGGCAACAAAATGGATATTTACGGTGTTGAGAGAGGATATGCAGGTTTAGTTAAAGGCGAAATAAGAAGATTAGAATCACGCTCGGTTTCAAACATGATTCATAAAGGCGGCACTTTCCTCAACACGGCAAGGTGTACGGATTTTAAGGACGTTGAAGTTCAAAGGCAGGCTGTTGAGGCACTCTCGGCTTACGGCATTGAAGGGCTCGTAGTAATCGGTGGTGACGGAACGTTTAGGGGGGCAAAAGACCTCGTTGATAACTTTGGAATTAAAGTTGTGGGTATCCCCGGAACTATTGATAACGACCTTGCTTACACTGATTATACCGTTGGTTTTGACACGGCGGTTAACACCGTTTTGTGGGCGATAAACAATCTTCGTGACACTCTTCACTCTCACGATAGAGTAGGACTTTTAGAGGTTATGGGCAGGCATTGTGGTGATATCGCGCTTTACGCTGGCGTTGCTGGCGGTGCGGAATACGTGCTCGTTCCTGAAATTCCTTACGACCTAGATAAGATCGCAGCGTCTATTAAGAAGAGTTATTTAAGGGGCAAAACTTCAAACATGATTATACTTGCAGAGGGTGCGGGTAATCGTGATGAAATTGCACAGTATATAGGTGAGAAGAGCGGTATAACCGTTAAGGTCAATAACTTTGGTTACATTCAGCGTGGCGGTTCACCGAATATGGCGGATAGAGTTTTAGCGGCAAGGTTTGGATATAAGGCGGTTGAACTCTTAAAAGCGGACGCTGATAGTTGCGCAATAGGTATTAAGGATAATAAGGTTATCACCGTACCATTCTCAGAACTTTCTAAGTGCGAAAAGAAGTTCGATAAGAGACTTTATGACATCGCACACGTTCTAAATCAGTAAAAAATTAAGATATACATATAAGGAGAAAAACTATGAAAGGATTAAAGGGAGCGTTAATGTTCGCTCAGTCTGGCGGACCTACGTCAGTTATCAACGCTAGTGCTGCGGGCGTATTCATCGAGGGTTTATCTAACGATATGATCACCGAAGTTTACGGTGCTGCACACGGTATCAGAGGTATTTTGAACGAGGAATTTTACGATATTTCTAAGGAAGATATCGAAGAACTCAAACTCTTAAAGAACACCCCGTCTTCAGCGTTGGGTTCAGTTAGATATAAACTTAAAGACGCGTCTGTTGACGACACCGATTATAAAAGACTTTTAGAAGTGTTCAAGAAATATAACGTGCGTTACTTCTTCTATAATGGTGGTAACGATAGTATGGATACTTGCAATAAGATCAGTAAGTATATGGCAAAATCAGGTTATGAAATGAACGTTATCGGCGTTCCTAAGACCATCGATAACGACCTTTACGGAACCGACCACTGCCCAGGCTTTGCTTCTGCTGCAAAGTATATCGCAACTTCTATTATGGAAATCAACCTTGACGCAAAAGTTTACGACACTCCTATGGTGTGCGTAATCGAAGTTATGGGAAGAAACGCAGGCTGGCTTACCGCAGCGGCAGCACTCGCTAACGCTAAGGGACTCGGCGCAGACCTCATTTATCTCCCTGAAATCGCTTTCGACGTTAATAAGTTTATTGCTGACGTTAAAGACGTTATGGCAAAGAACAACAATAAGTGTATCGCAGTAGTATCAGAAGGTATTAAAAATGCTGACGGCGTTCTCGTTTGTGAAGCTCTCGGTGAGGCTGGTGCAAGAGATAGCTTTGGTCACGCTCAACTCGGTGGCGTTGCTGCAACACTTTCTAACATCATTAAGGCTGAAACTGGTTCAAAGGTAAGAGCAATCGAACTTTCGCTTATGCAAAGATGTGCTGCACACTGCGCTTCTGCAACCGACGTTGAAGAAACCTTCGGCGCAGGCAGAGAGGCTGTTAAGGCAGCAGTTAGCGGTGAAACTGATAAGATGGTTTGCTACGCTAGAAAAGAAGGGGATAAGTACGAATGCGAATATAAACTTCTTCCTTTAGAGCTCGCAGCAAACACCGAAAAGACCGTTCCGCTAGAATGGATTATCAATAACGGCACTGGAATTTCTGATGAATTCGTTAAATATGCACTTCCGCTTATCCAAGGCGAAGTAGATATGAAGAAGGAAGACGGACTTCCCAGATTTGCTAAGCTCAAAAAAGTTTTAGTTAAAAAGTAAAATGGAAAAAGATAAATCCCCGCTAACATCAGCGGGGATTTTATCATAAAAACTTCTTTAATCTCTGTTCGTATTCTTCCTCTAACGTGAGTAGGTCTTCTAATAGAGATAAAATTTCATCGTTTAAGTTTTTGCTTTCGTTTTTCATAGCGGTTAGCTCGTTTATTCCCATAACCGTACCGTTAATCATCATTTCGGCTACCTGATTTTTGCTGTTGTTTATCATGGTTTTCATCTTGATGCTACTCCACAGCATAGCCTTCTTAAAAGGGTTAACGTCTTGCGGTTCAATACCGTTTTCCGCCATAAAAGTAGAAATATTTCCGATGATTTTTTCATATCCTTCGTATTCTTCTTGAAGTTCCTTCTTTATATCCTCGTCGTCAACGGCGGGGAGTAGATCGGAAATACTTTGAAGAGCGATGTGCGCGTTTTTATAAATATCGTTAAGTGCTTTTTGATTATAATCGTTGAATTGCATAATAATCTCCTTATGAAAAAAGTTTGTGAAAAATAGGGGAAAATTATGCGTAAAACGTTTGACATTTAAGGATAAATAATATAAAATATTCCAGTAGCCGCTCGATAGGGGTTTTTTAAGTGTGCAAAAGCACCGCCCAAATAAAATATTCGGCGAGTCAGGTTAGAGGAGGTAATTATGTACGCAATCGTAGAAAACGGTTCAAAGCAGTACAAGGCTGAAGTTGGTTCAATCATCAGATTTGAAAAGCTTTCAGCAGAAGTAGGCGCTAAAGTTGAGTTTGACGTATTGTTGGTATCTGATGAAAACGGTATCAAAGTTGCAGACGAAGCTAAAGCATTCAAGGCAGTTGGCGAAGTAGTTGAACAGGGCAAGGATAAGAAAATCGTTGTTTTCAAGTACAAAGCTAAAAAGAACGAGAGAAAGAAACAGGGTCACAGACAGCCTTTCACGGCAGTTAAGATTCTCGAAATCGCTCAGAAATAAGTGGGAGGTAAAGAATTATGATGTTTTTATTTAGATTATTTGCTCACCACAAAGGTGGCGGTAGCACCAAGAACGGTAGAGACAGTAACTCAAAGAGACTCGGTGTAAAGAGAGTTAACGGTCAGGAAATCCTTGCAGGCGGAATTATCGTTCGTCAAAGAGGAACCAAAATTCACCCCGGTAACAACGTTGGTATCGGTAAAGACGACACTTTGTACGCTCTTATCGACGGTGTTGTTAAATTCGAAAGAATGGGCAGAAGTGATAAGAAAGTTAGCGTTTACGCAAAATAATCATTCAAAAAAATAGGGTTGCTTTATGTAACCCTTTTTTGTTACGTTATGGCAGAATTATCAATTATAAAATTCAATGCGGAATATTTTTCTGTTAAGGACACTTTGGAATGCGGACAAGTGTTCAGATTTTTGCCGTTTAAAAACGGATATAAAATTTTTACTGCCGATAAATGTGCTTACGCTTATAACGAGGGCGATTTTGCGGTTATAGAGTGTGAAAAATGCGATGAAGAGTATTTTAAAAATTACTTTGATTTATCTCGCGATTATGAAAAAATATATTGCGCCGCAACCAAAGAAAAAACGGAGATTTTAACCTTAGCTGCAAACGCGGGAAAAGGTATTAGATTATTAAATCAAAACTTAGAAGAAACTCTCTTTTCCTTTATAGTTTCGCAGAACAACAACATTCCGAGAATAAAGGGGATAATTGAAAAACTTTGCACCGCGCTTGGCGAAAAAAGGACCTTTTTAGGTGAAGAATATTTTTCATTCCCAACCGCAAAGGCTATGGCGGAAAAAGACGAGGCTTTTTATAAAAGTCTAGGGTTAGGCTACCGCGCGGAATATATCAGAAGACTTGCAGAAAACGTAAAAAACGGACTTGATATAAATAAATTTTCTAATTTATCCACCAAAGAATTAAAGAGCGAACTCATAAAAATTCACGGCGTTGGGAGAAAAGTTGCAGACTGCGTAACCCTCTTTGGGTATAGGCGTGGGGACAGTTTTCCTGTGGATACTTGGATATATAAGGTTTATAAAGAGGACTTTAATGGAAAGCAAGAAAACCGCGAAAAGATTGCCGACGAATTAACCGCAAGGTTTAAGGAAAACGCAGGTTACTTCCAACAGTATCTCTTCCATTATAAGAGAACAAATAAGCAAAACGCGCCAAAGTGTTAAAACCACAGGCGCGTTTTTAATTTTATAATAAGTTGTGTTTCTTTATGAATTCCTCTAGATTTTTATTCTTTATTTTTTTGTTTTCTTTGTAAATTTCCTCCACTTTAGCACTACGTTTATTAGCAACTTCTATCATTTTTATAACAGCGAAAACAACGAAAACTGGCGTTAGAAATATGGCAAAAGCCAAATATGATAAAAATTTAATGTTGCTTATAATTAGCGTTTTTTCAAAATAAGGAACACAGACAGGAGGTGCTTTTGGAGTTTGTTTTTCAATTACCACGTCATTACTAAATTTTATGAAATACTTTTTATTAGCATACTCAAAATTAAAAAGATAGTAAAAACAGTTGTTCTGCTTGTTTTTGGTAAATGATAAAATTTTTAAGTTTAGCACGTCCGTAGGTGTTTGAAAATCATTAATTAAGTTTTTTGCGCAAAAGTAAAGCGCGCGTTTATATTCATTAGTATTTGTTGGAATATTTCGCGAATAATCTTCGTTTTGCGAGTCTGCCATTATAAGTGTTGTTTTGCAGTATTTACAAACAAAAGTGCCCGATGAACTTTTTTGAAATTCATGGGCACCACAGTTTTTGCATTCTAATTCCATAATTAAAATTCTTAGAATAAGAAAATTCCTTCAATTTCGCCAGTATGGTTATTTGCGACGTTTATTATCACTCCTTTGCCGTCGTTAAAAACAATTTTATATCTGTTTCCTATAACTGATTTATCTCCAGAACGCCAAACAGCTCCATTTTGAAGTGTTGTAAATTCTTTGACAATATTTTTGTTTAAATCAACGTCGGGACGACCATCGTATGCTTTCAAGAAAACTTTGTTTCCTTCGTCACCACGTGCTAATAGAACGAGATAGTTCGGAAAATCTCCGCCAGTAACTTTACCAATAATAACAGGTTTGCTTGCTTGTGCTTTTAAAAAGCCCTTAATTTTGTCTAAAATTCCCATAATGTTTCTCCTTTTGTGCTACCAAAATGGTAGTTGATGTGTGTATTATACTACCAAAATGGTAATATGTCAAGTGTATGAGAGAAAAAATTGAAATAAAATTTGGTCAAAGATTAAAAGAATTAAGAGAAGAAAGGGGATTGACGCAGAGAGAGGTTGCAGAGGAGTTAGATATTCACAGCGTAACTTATTTGCACTATGAAAAATCTCAACGCGAACCGCCTCTTTTGTTGCTTGCTCAAATGGCGAAATTTTTCGAAGTTTCCGTTGACTATCTTTTGGGGTTAGAAGATTTTTAGACTGTTAACATAAAAATAAAAAATTCTATTTAAAATAATTGTCAAAAGTCAGCGGTTGTGTTATACTTTATTAGATAAAATTTTAGTTATAAATTATGGAGGGCATAGATTTATGCAGTATTCAACTGAAGTTAAAGAAATGACCTGCGTTTGCAAAGGACCTAAACACGGTCCCGCTCCCATTCCTGAAGAGGGCAGATGGGTAGAGGCAAAGGAAATTAAAGATATTTCCGCATATACGCACGGTGTAGGCTGGTGTGCACCCCAACAGGGCGCATGCAAACTCTCGCTCAACGTTAAGAACGGTATCATTGAGGAAG
>JAFQLO010000068.1 GCA_017414525.1 Clostridia bacterium
ACGACGATTTTATGACTGAAGAAAAGCAGAAGGTGACGGCGGAGTTCTATAAGCATATCCAAACGCACGCAAGACTAGGGCAACCGCAAGTTGATTTTGCCTTTATTCAAGGTAGGCACGAAGCACCGTTCACGGCAATATCTTGGTGCAACGCGAATATGAAACGCTTATACGACGATGAAGATAGGCGCGTTTGGGGTAAAAACGGTTCTCCCAAAGAAGAGTGGGGGCATCGCCAACCGGAAAAGGGTATGCACCTTTTAGAGGTCGTTGCACCTAATATTTATTTGACACCGCTAAATCAAGATGCGTATAAAACTCGCAAGATTTTTGCCTCAAACCCTTACGGCGAATGGGATTTCTTGCCGATAGAAGCACCAGAGGACGCTTACGCGCAGTATAAAATTTTGTTTATGCTCGGTTGGAATACTATGGCTAAAAAGGCAGAGGGGGTGGACGATGCTCATATAAACGATTA
Organism: Clostridia bacterium; assembly: GCA_017414525.1. Lineage (GTDB taxonomy): Bacteria > Bacillota > Clostridia > Christensenellales > Borkfalkiaceae > UBA1259. The sequence goes on from JAFQLO010000068.1 coordinate 479, forward strand.
CGAGCGACTAAAAAGCTACGTTGAGCAGGGAGGCGTTATCCTTTTATCTATCCCGCAACTTTCACAAAGGGTGGATAGAAAATTATTTTGCGATTGGGAAAACGCAGAACTATATAATAATGGTGACGTTAGCGATTTGTTCGGTGTTCGCGTGGGAAAACCGCGCGAAGAGTTATCGGAAAATATCGAGAGCGTAAATTTCCTTGAAAAAGATTATACCGAACCGAAAGATTTAATAAGACTGCCTAATAAAACGGAAGACGAGGACGGCGATTGTCGCCTGGCAGATATAATTTTAGACGGTGCGGAAGTGTGCTTAAAGGATAAAACTAGCGACCGCCCGCTATTAGTTAGGAAAAGGCTTGGCAAAGGCTATGCGTATTTGCTTTGTGTTTACGCTTTTCCGGGGCACGAAAAACTCAAATATATTTGCGCTAATATTATGCAAACTTTGTTAGAAACTTACGTGCAAAAAGACGTGTTCGTGCGTGATGAAACTAATCAAGTTTACTGGTCCGATTGGAAAAACGGTAACGCTAGCAAGTTGTATCTTCTAAATATTGACTGGGCAAAGCCTGATAACCAAAAGACGGTAGAGGTCATAAAAGGTGATTTTTCATTTACTTGTGAGGTGAAAGAGCGCAATATTTTAGAAATTGCTTACCAAAACCAAAGTGCAGTTTATGCGGATAATCAAAACATAAACGTCGTTGCAAGCACGGAAGATGAAAATACCTATGAAGTCTATGGATTTGGTAATTGTGTGTTAAACGTCGTTTGCCCCAAAAAAGCAAGAGTAATCATTGACGAAAAAGAAATTATAAAAATGGCGGAACAAAAAGAGAGCGTTAAAGTAGAACTTAACGGTAAATCGACCTTGCGCTTAAAATTTAATTAAATATTACTAAAAAATTAACCCCCTTGCGGAATTTCCGCAAGGGGGGTTTTGCTTATAGTTAACTATTTTAATCTTCTAAACCTAAAAGATAATCACTGCTCACGTTAAAGAATTTAGCAATTTTCACAACGTTTGGAGCGGTTGGCTCACTTCTATCCGTTTCCCAGTAACAAATCAAAGAAAAACTAACGCCCAAAGCCTTTGCGAGTGCCGCTTGGCTTATGTTTTTATCTTTCCTTAATTCTAAAATTCTTTCCGCAAATACTTTCATAATTTAATTATACTCAATAAATTTAGTAAAATGCTTGACACTCAATATATTGAGTGATATAATTTTTAAAAAAGGAGGCTATTTATTATGGCAAATGAAAAAATAAATGTACACGTTAGAGAAATTAAAGAACAACAGAAATATTATGATTTTTATAAGAAACTTCCTAAAATTATGTTTTTTATTATACTAGGAATGTTTTTTATTTGGGGAATAATTGATCCTGCGACAATTCATCATTCTAGTGGCGGTTGGTATTCTTCTAGTTATTATTATGGAATAATGGGCGTGAGTTCTGGATTTTTATGCTGGTTTATTTGGCAATTAATTGGGCTGGCAATAGGGGCAGTAACTTATTTTATAAGCAAAATATCAATATCAGTTAAGATTATGCAGACGGAGTATCTTGCAATCGTTGCAAAGGAAGTTGCGGATGAAGATTATGAAGAGAACGAATTGTCAGTTTATTCTTTATCCAACAAAACTGTCAATGGTTGGGTTTGCCCCAAGTGTGGTAAAGGAAATGATGAGTCAACGATCTTTTGTGTTGTTTGTGGCGCAAACAAACCATCTAAGAGTTATAGCAATGTAGATGAAAAAGAAGATTTGCGTCCTAGATGGGATTGTAAGGAATGTGGATATTCAAATAACCCTGCTGCAAAGGCGTGTGCTAATTGTGGAAAACCAAAAATTTAATTATAATAAAAACTGCTTAAGGAATTTAAGCAGTTTTTTAATTGCTCAAAATAAATGAATAAAAAGTCAATTTAGAGCATTGAATGTGCGGAGAATATGTGGTAAAATTTACTTAACTTAATTAAGGAGACGGTTATGGATTTTTATACTTACTCTGCGCCTGGTGCGAAAGACGATAATTTAAGAACGGAAGAGGCGTTTAGAGATTACGCTGATTGTGGATTTAACACTATTTTTTTGACGGCAAAGAACGGTTATAACGGCGAGGGGTGGAAAAACTCTAATAGCGAAAAGTGTTTTGAACTTGCTAAAAAAGTCGGTATTGAAAAGGTTATTTTAGACGATTACCGTATTATCGATCTTGTTAGGAACAAAGAACTTATCGGGGAAGACTGCCAGTTTGACTCTAAAGAGGCACTTGAGAGTTTCGTTAAAAACTGTATGAGTGATTACGCTCATGAAAAAAGTCTTTTTGGTTTAAGAATTTGCGACGAGCCTAATCTCCCGCAGATAAAACAATGCGGATTAGTTTATCGTGCGGTTAAAAAGGCGGCAAAAGAACTTGGAATGGAGTATATCTACGTTCATCTTAATATGTTGCCGTTAGTGGGTGATGCGAAAATCGTTAGTCCTAACGACGGTGTGGAAAGAACGCCCAGAGAGATTTACGAGTATTATCTTTCGGCTTTTATCGAGGCTACGGGTGCGGACGTTATATGCGTGGATAATTATCCTTTTAGACCAAGGCAAAACGGCGGGATTTTCCTTTTGGGATATTACACCGGACTTCAAATTTTGAGAAGAGTTTGCGATAAGTATAATATTAAAATGGCTTTCGTGTTGCAGTCGTTTGAGATGATTCACAAAACTAAGCCTGAGGCGACGGCTGGGTTTAGGAGGCTTTCCACCGTCAACGAGATGATGTTGCAGTTAAACAGCGTTTTAGGTTTTGGCGTTTCGGAAATTTCTTTCTATACCTATTGCAATCACACTATGGCAGAAACCTCACCTTATCGTGCTATGGACGGAAGTTCGTTTATTACCGAAGGCGGTGCGAAAACTAGAATTTACGAATTTGGAAAGGCGGCAATCAGCCACGCTAAAAAGGTTGCGGAAGTTTTAGAGGACTATAAGTTTATGGGTGCGAAGATTTTCGTGCACGAAAGTTGCCCCGCGGAGTGCGAAGAACTTTACGTCGGTGGCGGAGAGTTTAACACGCTCGGCGGAAAGATAAGCGGATCCAGCTTTGACAACTCTTACGTTTTCGAGAGCATTAAGTCGTTTGATACTGATAGTGATATATTGCTTGCTACCGAACTTAAAAATGTAAACGGCGGGAAAATGGTTATGCTCTTAAACGTTTTAGATATAGTTTATAAGTATAGCGTTTCTCCTATGACGGTTAAACTAAACCTCGGCGTTTCTAAGATAAAAGTTTTAAGGCGCGGGGAATGGAGAGAAGTAGAACTCGTTAACGGGGAGTATCAAACTGAACTAAACGTAGGCGAGGCTAATTACATTTTATTAGATTAATCATACCGACGGCAATTTTGCCGTCGGTTTTTCATATTATGGTAGTATGTTAAATAAGGCGTATATCAATTTAGGAAGGCTATGCGAAAATGCGGATAGCGTAAAAAAACTTCTAAATAAAAATACTCGGTTTTGCGCGGTGGTAAAGGCTGACGGTTACGGACACGGCGCAGTAAAAGTTGCAAACGCACTTTATAAAAAGGTGGACTCGTTTGCGGTGGCGTTAACCGAAGAGGGGGTTGCGCTAAGGCAGGGCGGAATAGATAAGGATATTTTGCAACTTATTCCGCCTTTTTCTGAAGATTTAGAGCAGGCGGTTAGGTATAATCTAACTTTAACTGCGGAAAGTGCGGAAAAGTTAGCGGAGATAAACGGCGAGGCGGAAAGACAGGGGAAAATTATAAACGTGCACCTTAAAATTAACACGGGAATGAACAGAATGGGGATTGACGATATAAAAGAGTTAAAGAAAATCCTTGATTTTACCAAGCGGTTAAAAGGCGTTAGGATAAGCGGTGCGTTTTCACACTTTGGAACTCCTGAGAATAAAAAACAATTAATACTCGCGCAAAATAAATTTTTGCTTGCAAATAATCTCGTTAAGCGTTATAATAGTAATGCTATTTGCCATATTTCTGCAAGTGGTGGACTTCTTCAAGGTGTTCAAGGGGATATGGTGCGCATAGGAATTTTGCTTTACGGGTATAAACCTTTTGAAAGTGCAAGGCTTACCGTTAAGCCGATTATGAAAATTCTTGCACCGACGCTTAACGATAGGCGGTTATTGAAGGGCGAGAGTGCGCTTTACGGCGGGAAGGTCGCGAAAGAGGACTGCTCGCTTAAACTTATTAGGTGCGGCTATGCGGACGGCTTTTTTAGAGAGGAAAGCGAAGGCATATTTTCTAATAGGTGTATGGACGTTACCCAGTATATAGCAGAGGGAAAGGGAAGGTTTTTCACCGTTTTGGACGATGCGGAAAAAATTGCTCGCGCCCATAACACTATAAGTTACGAAGTTTTAACTTCTGCGGCAAAGCGCGCGGAAAAAATTTATATTAATTAAGAGGCTCTATCACAAAACCTTACTGATTTTTGGCGGAAAAATTCTACGAAATACTTTGTGTTTTACTCGGTTGCAGACCGCAAAGGGTATGCGCCCTCATAAAACACTTGTCTTTCTTGTATTTTCCTCGCCAAAACCACAATATTTATCAGTCATTTTTTGTGACATAGCCTAAATCAAGAGGCTCAAATGAAAACAATTTGGTTTTATCTAAAACAAGCGTTCGTTCCGCTGATGTACACGGCGTTTGACGCGGCTATTGCACTAGGTATTCTTTGCATTGAGGGGTTGCCTGCACTTAAAATTATTTTGCTATTAGCAAACTACGCTCTTTTCATATTCATCATTTTTTCTTATTTCAAGACTGAAGGGCAAAAGGCGTTTAAAGTAAGAATTGCTAACGATTTAGAAAGAAGACGCATGATTGAAACTGGCGAAGACCGCCCGATTAACGCTATTGAAGAGTACAAGCCTTGGAAGGGGTTCGTTATGGGAGTGGTTGCCTCTTTCCCGCTCATCATCATTTTAATCGTCCATACTATTATGATAGCGATTAACTTCCAGTCAACTGGGGCAGGGGCTATAGGTGCGATTTTTTACGCTATGATTTACGGATTCGTAATGGCTGTTACGACTGAACTTACCGCATATACCTATTACGTTATGGCTATTTATATAGTTGTTTTATCGTTAACCGTCGGGCTTGGATATATGGTGGGTGCGAAGAGATTGGAGCATCAGCAAGAAATGATTAAAGAAAAGCACCGCCAGATTTACGGAGATAAAAATTGAGAATAGTCGGCGGAGAGTTTAGAGGCAGAACGCTTGTGGAATTTTCGGGCGAAGAAGTGCGCCCAACGGCGGACAAGGTCCGTGAAAGCCTATTTAATATCTTGCAGTTTAAGATTTACGGCTGTCGGTTTTTAGACTTGTTCGCAGGAACGGGTGCGATGGGAATCGAGGCTCTCTCTCGTGGTGCAAGCGAGGTCGTTTTTAACGACTTTTCTAAAAAAAGTTTACAAATCGTAAAGAAAAACTTGGAAAAGTTAAAGATTGAAAAGGGCGTGAAAGTGGTAAACTTCGACGCCAGTAGGTTTTTAACCACCAACAAAGAACCGTTTGACGTGATTTTTATCGATCCGCCATATAAGAGCGGGCTAGGGCTTGACGCGCTTAATGTCGTCAAAGATTCACTCGCTGACGGCGGTGTGGTCGTTTACGAAGAGGAAGAAGAGTTTTTGGGAAGCGTTGATGGGCTGGTCGTTACCGATAAGAGGAAATACGGCAGAGTACATCTAACCTTTTTTAAAAAGGAGGAGTAAAATGAAAGCTTGTGTTTTTGCGGGTACTTTCGATCCGTTTAGCAAAGGGCACGAATATATCGTTGATAAATGCCTCGACCTTTTCGACGAGGTAGTTATTGCAATAGGCGTTAACGTTGATAAAAAGCCTATGTTTACCCTCGATGAAAGAAAGCAAATTATTTTGGCTAAATATAGCGAGAATAAGCGGGTTAGAGTATGTTCGTTTGAGGGAATGCTCGTTGACTTTATGAGAAAGGAAAATATAATCCACACTGTACGCGGTATTCGTGACGAGGGAGATTATAAGTATGAGAGCGTTATGGCAAAATATAACGAGGATTTGTTCCCAGACGTCGTAAGCATTTTTATTCCAACGCCCAACGAACTTAGTTATATCAGTTCAACCGCAGTAAGGAACATAATTGAACTTGGTTCTGACTTTTCAAAGTATCTCCCTAAAGAGAGCGTGAAAGTGGTTAAAGATATTATAAAAGCAAAGAAAAAATAAGACCTATAAAAAAGGATATTACCGCGCACAAAATCTTAGAAATAAGGAAGGGCGCGGTTTTTATTTTTGCTTTTTTTAGGTAGGTTATCGATTGCATAATAATAGACACACCGCCAAACCCCGATAAAAACGCGCAAAACGGCAGGGCAGTTTTTAAGGGGAGTGAGGATAACGCTTTCATTCCTCGCGTACATTCAAGTGCGCCCAAAACCATTCCGCTCGCAAGTTCTTCATTATTAAAAATAAGTGTAAAACTGCTAATTAAAGGGGATAAAAGTTTAGTGGCGAGCAGAATTTCAATTAATAGATAAAAGATGGTTATCATACCGCCAACCGTTAAAACTGATATTACCGAAGAATAAACCCCCTCGTAAAATAGGTTGTCGGTCGACCTTTTAGGAATTTTTGGCGGGGCGAAGTTCTGCTTTTCCTTCCTTTTATAAAAAGAGAAGATTATGCCGACTAGTATTACTGAAATAATATGCGTTAGAAATAGTAAACAGCCGAAAGTTTTGTCGTTAAACATAAACGTTCCCACGCTTGTTATTAAAAACGTTGGGGAGGAAGTTGAACAAAGGGCAGCACCTCTAACGCTTTCCGTTTGACTTATAAAATTTTTTTCTCTTAGTTCGCTAACCGTTTTTGCGCCTATTGGGTAACCGGAAATTACGCTTAGAAAAAATGCGTACCCAACGCCGCCGCCCACGCCGAATAGCCGCTTCGTGATAGGCGTTAGTTTATTAGATATAGAGTACGTCACGTTTAACGAAGATAATAAAAAGGTTATAAAAAGATAAGGGAAAAGAGAGGGGAGAACGCACGCTATCCACAGCGATATTCCGTCTATAACGGCGTAAGAAAAATTCCCTAAAACCGTGAGCGCAAAGCACAGAAAGATTAACAGAAGAAAAATGAAAAATTCGCCCGATTTAATATAAGATTTTATCATAATATATTATATTAAGACTTGAAAAAAAATATATGATATGATAAAATATCCGTATGGATTTATTTGATTTGGCAAAGGAAAAAAATCAAGAAAATAAACTAGTTCCGCTTGCAGAGCGTATGCGCGCGAGGAACTTATCAGAGTTTCTCGGTCAAGAGCATATCGTTTCTGAAACGGGGCTACTTCGCCGTGCGATAAAACTTGACCGTTTGGGCAGTTGCATATTCTGGGGCCCTCCAGGGTGTGGAAAAACGACGCTTGCCAACGTCGTCGCGAATAGTACGGACGGAAAGTTCGTCAAGTTAAACGCCGTAAATAGCGGTGTAGCAGACGTGAAGAGGGTTGTTGACGAAGCACAGACCAACGCTAAACTCTACGGAAAAAAGACTTATTTGCTTTTAGACGAGTGCCATAGGTTTAACAAAACGCAGAGTGACAGTTTGCTCCCCGCTATTGAAAAAGGAGATATAATTTTCATCGGCTCAACTACTGAAAACCCCTATGCGTCAATGACGCCCGCAATAGTTTCAAGGTGCAGAGTTTTTGAACTTAAAAGGCTGTCAGAAGAAAATATCGCAAAGGCACTTAAAAAAGCACTTTTAGATAAGGAAAGAGGATTAGGGAACTACGATTTAACGGTTGACGACGAGGCGATAGCGCATATCGCAAAGACGGCGGCGGGGGATTTAAGGGTAGCGTATAACGCCTTAGAACTTGCGGCTCTTACCACCGAACCTGAATCGGACGGAAAAATTCGCGTAACCTTAAAAGACGCGGAAGAATCCATCCAGCAAAAGGCACTTTCCTACGATGAAAGCCTTTATTACGATATTCTCTCGGCGTTTTGCAAAAGTTTAAGGGGAAGCGATGCGGACGCTGCGCTTTACTATATGCAAAGGCTAATCGAGGGCGGTTGCGATCCTTTATTATTAGCGAGAAGATTAGTCGTTCATTCTGCAGAGGACGTGGGAATGGCTGACCCAAACGCGCTAGTCGTTGCAACTAACGCGCTAGTCGCTTTCCAAAACCTAGGACTTCCCGAGGGGCTTATTCCCTTATCGGAAGCGATAATTTACGTTTGTGAGGCGGAAAAATCTAACACGGTCGTCGAGGCTATGTACGCCGCTAAAGAAGACGCCGTTAGGGTTAAGGACGATAATATTCCCGCGCATCTAAAAAATTACGAATTTGCATCAAAAGAGGATAAGAAGTTAAAGTCGCTCTATAAATATCCGCACGATTACGGCGGGTGGTGCGAGCAACAGTATCTTCCAGACGAGCTTAAAGGAAAAAGGTATTATAACCCAAAAGACAACGGCTATGAAAAAACCGTTAAAGAAATCAGAAAAAGAAAAGGTAAAAAAAGTTGATGCAGTCGCTAAAAGAATTGTATAAGATAGGAATAGGACCTTCTAGTTCTCACACGATAGGACCAGAAAGAATAGCAGAGTTCGTCCTTGAAAAATATCCTGACAGTTCGTTTAAGGTGGTTCTTTACGGTTCTTTAAGTTTAACAGGTAAAGGGCACGGAACTGATAGAGTATTAAAAAAGGTTCTTGGAGAAAAAACGGAAATAATATTCGATAATTCCGTTGCTATAAAAGAATTGCCGCACCCCAACACTCTTGACGTTTTTGTTTATAAGGACGGAACGCAGATCAATAAAATTCGCGCTAGCTCTGTGGGCGGCGGCAGCATAAAGATTGACGGAGTAGAATTTAAAGAATCTGCTAGAGTTTATAAGCACAGCACGTTTTCCGATATTAAAAAGTACGTTAATGAAAAGAGTATAAGGCTTTGTGATTACGTTTATCAAACCGAACCAGACATTAAGGATTACCTGATGCAAATTTGGTCGGTAATGAAAAACAGTGTTGAGAGCGGACTCAAAAAGAGCGGAACTTTGCCTGGCGGACTTAACGTTGCCAAAAAAGCCAAATACATTTATGAAAGTACGGATATTTTCGTTAGAGATTCGCTACTTAGAAACAAGTTAACTTGTGCTTACGCTTTAGCTGTTGCAGAAGAGAATGCGGATAATGGTACAATCGTTACTGCACCGACGTGCGGAGCGTCAGGCGTATTGCCAGCCGTGCTTTATTATGCTTATAAAAACGAACACGTGTCTGAACAAGTAATAATAGACGCGCTTGCAACTGCTGGACTTATAGGCAATATCGTTAAAACTAATGCGTCGATAAGTGGTGCTGAGTGCGGCTGCCAAGCGGAGATAGGGACGGCGTGTTCTATGGCGGCAGCAGGTATAGGCGAGATTTATTCTCTATCAGTTGACCAGATAGAGTGCGCGGCGGAAGTGGCGATGGAACATAACCTCGGGCTCACTTGCGACCCCGTTTTAGGGCTAGTGCAAGTTCCGTGCATTGAACGAAACACGATGGCTGCTATGCGCGCATTTGATTCCTTCTGTGTCGCTTATTATCTTGCGCCTATGCGTAAAATTCCCTTTGACGTTATAGTAAAAACTATGTACGAAACGGGTAAAGATTTGAATCATAAATATCTCGAAACCGCTCGTGGCGGTATCGCAAAACATTATAAAATTAACCAAAAGGATTAAACTATGGACTATTCATTAAAACTTTCAAAAGAATTTAACATTAGACCCGACCATTCGGCAAACATTATCACGCTTATTGACGACGGAAACACCATTCCGTTCATCGCACGTTATAGAAAAGAGGCAACCGGCTCTTGTGACGACCAAGTGCTCCGTGAGTTTAACGACAGATTAAAATATCTCCGTAACCTCGATAAGAGAAAGGAAGAAATCGTTAACTCTATCACCGAGCAAGGCAAAATGACCGATGAGATTATGATTGCGCTTGCCGCAGCGGAAACCTTAACGGAGGCGGAAGATATTTACCGTCCGTTTAAGCAAAAGAGAAAGACGCGCGCTAGCGTCGCTGCGGAAAAAGGACTTACCCCGCTTGCAGAGTTTATCCTTTTGCAGACAGAAGATAGCGTAACTGAAAAGGCAAAGGAATTTATCAGCGAAGAAAAGGGCGTCGCTGACGAAAAAGCGGCTATCGCTGGGGCGGCGGATATTATCGCAGAGCGCATTTCCGACGATGCGGAACTTAGAAAAATGCTCAGAAAGAAGGTTGGGGAAGTGGGCGAACTTTCTTGCAAACTTTTGGAGGCTGAGAATGCAAAAACTTACGATATGTACGCGGAATATAGCGAAAAAATATCTAAAATCCCCTCGCACAGAATTCTTGCCGTTAATCGTGGCGAAAAAGAAGAGTGCTTGAAAGTTTCAATAACCGTCGATACCGATGCGTTTATAGCGGCTATACAGCAAATTTACGTTAAGAACGATACTGAGAGCGGTAAAATCGTTGCAGAGGCTGCGGCTGACGCTTATGCAAGACTTATATTCCCCTCAATCGAAAGGGAAGTTAGAAGCGATCTAACCGA
>JAFQLO010000001.1 GCA_017414525.1 Clostridia bacterium
AGAGGTAACTCTTCTGCCCTTATCGTCAACCATCGCTCTAACCTTACCGGTAACCGTTCCAACAATTATGCTGTCTGCAACTTTGAGCGTTCCGTTTTGAACAAGGATGGTTGCAATCGGGCCTTTGCTTTGATCGAGTTTAGCCTCGATTACAACGCCCTTCGCCTTTCTATCGGGATTAGCCTTAAGGTCTTTAATTTCCGCTAAAACGTTGATGTTTTCTAAAAGGTTGTCAAAACCCTCGCCAGTTTTTGCGGATATTGGGCAAAGAATAGTATCTCCACCCCATTCTTCGGGAAGAAGTCCGTTTTCGGTGAGTTGAGTTTTAACTCTTTCAACGTTTGCTTCGGGTTTATCAATCTTGTTTACTGCAACGAGAATGGGAACGTCCGCCGCCTTTGCGTGGTTAATTGCCTCAACCGTCTGGGGCATAATTCCGTCGTCAGCAGCAACGACTAAAACCGCGATATCGGTAGCCTGCGCACCTCTAGCACGCATAGCGGTAAACGCAGCGTGTCCGGGGGTGTCAAGGAAAGTAATAGTTTCCCCGCCAACAGTTACTTGGTAAGCACCGATATGTTGAGTAATTCCGCCAGCCTCGCCAGCAGTTACGTTAGTCTTTCTAATTCTATCAAGAACCGAAGTTTTACCGTGGTCAACGTGACCCATAACGGTTACTACGGGAGGACGTTTTTTGAGGTTTTCCGCTGCGTCAGCCTCTTCGGTAAAGCCCTCGCTCAATACGTCTTCAGCGGTCTTATCAAGTTTAAGTTCAAGTTCAATGCCCAAATCGTCGGCAATAAACGCTGCGGTATCGAAGTCGATTGAATCGTTAATCGTCTTCATAATACCTTCCTTAAACAACCTCTTGGTAATTTCAGCAGCGGTAATACCGATCTTTTCGCTCAAAACTTTAAGAGGAATAAGTTCGGTGGTAATAACTGCCTTTTCGATTTTTATTACCTGACTTTCTGTCTGTTCCTTTGCCTTTTTAACGGGGCGGAACTTTCTATAACCAGTCTTGTTCTCGTCAAAATCGTCAATATCAACCTGATTTCTAACGAGCGCACGCTTATTCATAACGTGCTTATCTTCGTACTGTTTTTCACCGCTCTGCTTTTTCTTTGCAAACGAGCGATTATCCTTTGCGGGCGTAATGATAGGAGGTGCAACGTAAGTGTTCTGCTTTTTAACTCCGCCTGCCTTAAAATCGGGCTTGCCAGTATTCGGGCGGTTAAATCCGTCCTTATCCCTAGGCTTAAACTCACCTCTCGGCGGTCTTTCTCCGTTCTTAAAGTCAGGACGAGCACCGTCTTTCGGGCGACGCTCAAATCCACCCTGAGTTTTCTCGGGGCGTTGAATAGGTCCTTCTCTTCTAACTATAAACGAAGGTCTTTCGGGAGCAACGTATTCGTTTCTAGGAGCAGGCTTAGCCTCTTCAGCCTTTTTCTCCTCCTTAACTTCTTCTTTAACTTGAGGCTCAGGCTTAACTTCCGTTTTAACCTCTTCAGTCTTTTCTTCCTTTATAGGTTTTTCTTGTGGGATTTTTTCTTCTACCTTTTCGGGCTTAACCTCTTCGACCTTTTTAGGTTCTTCCACGGGAGTTTCAACCTTTTTAGCCTCAACCTTTTCAGGCGCAGTAACGGTTTCCTCAACGGTCTTTTCCGCAGACTCCTGTTCTTTTCTCGCTTTTTCAAACTCTTTCATCTTGCTTTCCAAAGCGGTCTTGAGATTTTTAACGCTGGCATCAAGCGCGCCCGCGCCTTTAACGATAGCGTCGAGCTTACCCTCTTTTAAAATTTCACTAGCCTTTTTAATGTTTTCGATAGTCATTTCTTTCTTTTCAGCCATTTGAATTTCTCCTAAATCCTCGCAATAAAATCCTTTTCCATATTGTTAAGTATAGCGTCTGACAAATTTTTATCTTCAATCGCCATAACTTTTGCATTTTCTCTCATGGTCATATCTTCAAGTGTTTTTTCCGTCGGTTCGATAATCGGACAGTGGAACTTTTTCGCAAGTTTATCCGCTTCCTTTTTGGTGTTATCGCTAGCGGTTTTGCAAACTATTACCAGTTTTGCCTTTTTAAGCGTTGCCGCCGCGTTTAACCCTATTCTAAACTTCCCAGTCCTTAACACGAACCCGATAAAAGTTTCCGCTTTACTTTTGTTCACTTAAGAACTCCTCCAATATACAGTCGTAAACTTCCTCTTTTACTTCCATTGAAAACGCTCTGTTTAGCATCTTTTGCTTTTTAAGTTTCATAATGCACTCTTTATCGTTGCAAACGTAAGCCCCTCTTCCGTTAGCCTTGCCAGTTAAGTCAAGTTTAATTTCGTCGCCAAACTTAACCACGCGTACTAATTCTTTTTTCGGTTTTTCCGTTCTGCAAGCGATACAAGTGCGCATAGGCACTTTTTTTCCCATTATTTATTCACCGTCAACTTCAGGCGCGTCTTCTAAAGTATCCGCCAAATCCGCACCTGCGCTTGATTCGCTCTTAACGTCAATCTTCCAACCAGTAAGTTTAACAGCAAGTCTTGCATTCTGACCACTTCTGCCGATTGCAAGTGACAATTTATCATCGGGGACGATAGCCATAGCACTATCGTCACCAGTCTGAATAACCTTAATTACTCTTGCGGGTGAAAGTGCTCTTGAGATATATTCCAAGGGATTTTCGCTCCAAGTGATAATATCAATCTTTTCTCCGCCGAGTTCTGCAACGATTGCGTTAACTCTCGCGCCCTTATTACCTACGCACGCGCCGATTGCGTCAACCATAGGATCTTCGCTATAAATTGCAATCTTTGTTCTCTGACCAGGTTCTCTAGCAACGCTCTTAACCTGAATGATGCCCTGTTTGATTTCTGGAACTTCGTTTTCAAAAAGGCGTTTAACCAAGCCGTTAGCCGTTCTTGAAACTACGATTTGAGCCATTTTAGTTCCGCTCTTAACCCTCTTAACGTAAACGTTGAGTCTTTGGTTAAGCTCGTATTTTTCCCCCGGAACTTGTTCTCTGGGAGCCATAACGCCCTCAACCTGACTGTTACCAAGTTCAACGTAAACGTTACCGTCCTCAATTCTTCTAACCGTGCAAGCCATGAGTTCGCCCTCTTTATCTTCGAACTCGCTAACGGTGTTGTCGCGTTCAATTTCGCGAAGCTTCTGCATAAGAATCTGTCTTGCAGTTTGAGCAGCGATTCTACCGAAGTTTTTAGAGATAATCTCGGTAGTTAAAACTTCGCCCGCCTTAACGGTCTTTTTAATCTCGCGTGCTTCTTCAAGGCTGATTTCCTTTTCGGGATCTAAAACCTCTTCAACAACCGCTCTAGTGCTATAAATCTTTATAGTCTTTTTCTCAGCGTTTAGTCTTACTTCAACGCCGCCGGAAGTTCCGGTGCTCTTCTTATAAGCGATAACGAGAGCGTTCTCCAAAGCAGCGATAAATTCCGCTTGGGATATTCCTTTTTCTCTTTCCAAATCTTCGAGCGCTAAAAAGAAATCTTGGTTAATCATAATTTTCTCCTTAATTAAATACCTTTATGTCAGTAATTTTTTTCAAATTTATTCAAAATCAACGTATTCGTTGACTTTTATGCAATTTTTAAGATCGAGCGTAAACGTGGTTTTTTCATCGACCTTTAAGGTGATAACCTTTCCGTCGTAAGAGCACAAAATACCGTCGTAAAACTTCTTTCCCTTAACGGAATTATTGAGTTTAACCTCAACGCGGCTACCGATATGAGAATTAAAATCCTCGTCCGTTTTAAACGGCCAGTCAACTCCGGGGCTGGAAACGTTAAGCGTATAAGGCTCGCCAAAAGTCGGATCAAGCTCGTCAAGCGGTGCGTCGATTGCCCTATGGAAAATCTCGCAAGTGTCGAGATCCACCCCGCCATCTTTCGTTATATAAACGGTGAGAGAAGGGTTTTTGCCTTGGTGAAACTCCACGTCCTTTATACTAACGCCAACGGACTCTGCAATTCCACTTAAAAACGCCTTTATCTCCTCTGTGCTTTTAACCTTCATATTTACTCCCTATTAAAGCAAGATGAGAACGGTGCGCCGTTCTCATCTTCAAGTGTCGTATTTAAGCATACTAATATTAACACATTTTTCAGTGTTTTGCAAGCGTTTTAACAATTATTTTTAATTTTCATCAGTTCAATGAACACTTCCGCCGTCGCATAAGCGTCCGAAAGTGCTCTGTGGTGATGAAAAACTATCCCGAAATGGTCGGCTAGAGTGTGAAGATCGTGCTTTTTAAGCATAGGTAAGTTCGCCCTTGCAATCTCCAAAGTATCTAAAATCTTATTCTTTACTTCGTACTCTTCCGCACCAGCAAAACGCTTAATAAACTTGGTGTCAAAGTCGGCGTTGTGCGCAACTAGCACCGCGCCGTCGATAAACTTCATAAAATCTGGAATTACCGCGCCGATCTTTGGCGAATCTTTGACCATTTCCTCGGTTATTCCAGTTATCGCGACGTTCTCTGCCGTTATCTTATAATCGGGTTTCACCAAAGTAGTGAACTCTTCAGCAACCTTTCCGTCAATTATTTTAACTGCACCTATCTCGGTTATGCCGTTATTCATAAAGTCAAGCCCAGTAGTTTCAAGGTCAAAAACGACATATGTTTCTTTTGTAAGCTCGTCGGGAAGTTTTTCGTTCATATCGAAAACGCTCTTTACCTTAACCGTTTTCGCCTCGGCTGGGAATATGTTTCTATATTCCCTAGGAACTGCTTTTTTATACTTATCCTTCTTTACGAAGTCCTCAGGGAAAGTACATCTATTTATCTTATCAATGGTAAACGAGGGTTTGCCGTTATATTCGCCAAGGTTTCCCCTAGCGATAATCGCATCTCCAACTTGAAGTTCTTTTATCTTTTGGGCTGTTGCTTTTTTGGTAAAATAAATGCCGCTCGTCTTTCCAGTAGTATCGTCTAAATGAATAATGTAAAAAGGCTTATCGTTTTTAGTTTTCCTTTCGTTAAACTCGGTTATTTTTCCGCAAACGGTAACTTCTCCACTCGTCATATCTTCGATATAAAGTGCTAAATCACCCATATTGAAGTCGTCGATAACGATTACGTCTTTAACCTTAATGGTTCTATGTTCTATCTTTTGAAGTTCGTCTATAAACACTTCCTCAGAGAGTAAACTAATAGTATCCTCCGCCTCTTTTATCTCGGTGTGCCCTGCAAAGTCCGCACAAAAGCGCTTTTCCATGAACTCGTTAATTTTATTAAGTGCGCCGTTTTTATTTACGTATTCCGCGCCGTCTTTTGTCAGCCTTAAAGTATACTTAACTATATCCCCGACGATTACGCAGCTAACGTCCGTTGGTTTTAAGAATATTGCAATCGAGGGGTATTTATTCGACAAAAACATATAAATTTCCGTATTTATAAGTTCATCGTTACTAACTATTTTTTTAACGCTTACACTAACCTCGTCAAAAGCCTTTGGCGTGATCTTTTCAGCCTCTTCAAGCATTCTAGCGCGAAGCTCCTCACTGACGACTTTATCGCATATGAAATTGTATCTTATAGAGCGACCCGACCTATCAATTTCTATGTTAGAAATCCTAGCGTTTTTCAAGTTTTCATCAAGCGCCCTAATATCAGAGATAAACTCCGAACTGCTCTTTACCGTATACATTCGTCAATCCTTCTAAAAAACTCTTTTTCTACGTCTTCACCAGTAACTTTTTGAACAATTTTCCCCTTCTCAAAAATAACAACACAGTCCTTTGAACCAGCAATTCCTACATCCGCATCCGCCGCCTCGCCAGGTCCGTTGACCGCACAGCCCATCACGGCAATCTTTAAGGGTTTTCTAACGTCTTTAACGTAATCTTCCACTTTTTTAGCAAACCCCATACAATCCCACTCGCATCTTCCGCAAGTCGGGCAAGCGATAATTTTAACCATATCGTCAAGCTTGTTAACGGCAGAGAGAATCGCCCTAGCCGCAACCACTTCCCTTTCTGGATCAGCCGATAAACTTACCCTTAAAGTGTCGCCTATTCCGTTTAATAAAAGCGAGCCGATACCTATTGAGTTTTTAATCACTCCGTTATATTCCGTCCCCGCCTCGGTAACCCCTAAATGCAAGGGATAATCAGTCTTTTTCGCTATGTATTCATAAGCCTTAACGGCAAGCGGAACGTCCGACGCTTTTACAGAAATAACTATATTATCAACGCCGTACTTTTCTAAAATCGCAACGTTTTTAAGTGCACTTTCTCCAAGAGAAATTTCATTTTTTCCGTACTTTTTCAAAAATTCCTTTTCAATACTTCCAGTATTTGAACCCACTCTAACGGGAACACCGTTTGTCTTTAATGCGTCCGCAACTGCCTTAACCCGCTCTTCGCTACCGATATTTCCGGGGTTTATGCGGATTTTATCAGCACCGCCGTCAATCGCTGCGATTGCTAACTTATAATCAAAGTGAATATCGGCAACGAGTGGCATACTAACGTGTTTTTTTAGTTCTGAAAACGCCTTTGCGTCCTTTTCATCAGTCACCGAAAAACGGAAGATATCGCACCCTGCCCTTTCAAGTTTTTGGCATTGTTCGATTGCTCCAACGGTATCCGCCGTCTTTAATGTGGACATTGATTGAATGGCGATTTTGTTGCCGCCGCCTATATTTAACTTTCCAATTTTAACAACTTTACTCATATCGATTATTCTATCACAAATTTTTATAAAAGTAAAGACTAATTTTAATATTCGCTATTCAGTTCTCCATAAAAGAATTAAGGGATAGGCTTTTACCTACCCCTAATTTAGTTATAGTCCTGCTTTTACTTGATACATATACAAAATGTTTTCGTAGTAATGGTCTAAAAATATAGGAAGTCTGGTATCGTTACTTACGTCTTGGTAAGCCGTCATTGCGGGAAGCCTATCGTAGTATCCGCACACACAGCGCATAACGTCGTCGTAATACCCCATTTCTACCAACTGGTCTTTAGTATATTCACCCGTGCTAATAGACAAAAACTTCAATTCTAGATTAGCGTTAATCTGCGCAATAGTGTTTTTATACCGCTGCTCCTTTTCGTCTAGTCCGTTATTATACTTAAAATCTTCTCGCTGGGTTTTCTCCTCTTCTAGCCTTAATTCTTCCATTTTTTTCTTAACGTCACACTCGTGCACTGCTAAAAAATAAGACTCGCTATCAGCAAGCATTCTGTTTTGAGTTTCAATCTTAGCATAGATACTATCAATCTCCCCCTTGCGCTCTTGTTCTAAAGCTATTATTTTGTTGTTTTTTTCCAACTCTAACGCCGCAATCTTTTCAAAGAGTATTCCAGAATCTACTAGTCCATTCTTAAAGGCTTGCTGTTCTAGTTTTTTCTTACTCTCCTCGTAAAGAGTTTCCGTCTTTTCTATAAGCGCAACATATTCTTCTTCAACACTTTTCATTTTTAATGAAAGTATACTAATTTCTTGCTTGATAGTGCTTTTTCTTTCGGTATTTTCACGCTCTTGCTCAGGTCTTACGAGAAGTTTTGCGCTATTTTCAAGCTCGCTCTCGGTCGACGGAGAAAACGCTAAACGCGGAAGTTCTAATTCTTTCAATTCAACCCCCGAATAAACCGGTCTGGATATTCTATAATAATGAAAAAGTTCCTCAAGGATCGCAAACATTTCCTCTCTTTCAGTAGGAATCACAAACTCCATATCATTCACCCTTTATCCTATAAATTATTTCTAAATTTTCCACCGAAATCCCTTTTCCAGTTAGCTCAAGTATAAATACTCTGCCACTTAAATTAAGCCTAAAAACGTTTACGCCTTTTTTTACGCAAAACCTTTTTTCTCCATATTCTCCGCGCACGGAGAGTTTTGCCTCATTCTCGGAAAAAAATGCAATCTGCTTAACGACTTTTCTTTTCATCGATGAAAAATCTAGCAAAGCGCTCGTCCATTTACCGTCGGTTTCCTTATCTTCACCAGATAATCTAACGAGCTTACTTTGATCTTCTTCAAAAACGGCTAATCCGTATTCTTCTACAAGACAGCATCCCTCTTTTATCTCTTCCTCGCCAGTATGAACGCCGTAAATAAAAAGCACTCTTTTTTCGTCCTTTTTTCTTTTTAGCGGAAGAAGATACTTCCCGTCGTAACAAGCAGCTTTTTCACTAACTTCAAAGTCCTTAAAACTAATAGTAGTATCGATTCTTTCAATAGTGCCACTCGTCATAGCGCACAATTCTTTACCCGCTATAAAATACACCTTACCGTCAACAGCACAAACGCTCTGTCCGTCAACACCTTCACTAACGTCAAAAAGTTTTTCGACTTTATAATCTAAAACCTCCCCAAAAAAGGTCATTCTAAAAATAGCGTACTCACAGAAAACTAATAGAGTTTTCCCATCAGCGACTAATGCTATCACCTCGCCCAGCTCTGGCGGAAATCTTATAAAATTTTCTCCTGGAATATAGTCGAGAAAACTAAAACTCGTAAAATGAATTCTATTTTCTAAACCTATAAAAAGAGTATTTCCTAGCGACAAATGCACCTTGGAATACTGAATATCCACTGGGTATTTCTCCCCCACGGAAACAATGGTCGCACCGTCCGTTTCGTTTAGCACTAAAAGGCTTTCCACACCTTGAAAATAAACCCCAACAAGTTCCACTTCACCATCGGACGATTTTATTTTGCTATATAACTGACCGTCAAAATATTCATACACGTTTCCGTCATCGGTAACAACGTAAGTTTTACCGAAAATATTTTTAACTCTAGTTATTCTTCTATTGCCAACGGTTGCTAATTCTTCCACGGAGTAAGTTGGCGAAAATTTTTTCTTTGCTAATTTAACGTTGATGAAATCTTTAGTATTCTTTTTTATATCGTCAAGAAAAAACGAGCTGTTCGCCTTATTCTCACCCGTCAACCTGTTCACTCTCATTTACGCCCATAGCCTCCCCGCCGCCTTTTTGTTTTTTGGCAAGCATAACGCAGCGATAGCGTCGGTATACCTTTTATGCCATGTAACCGCTTCGTCAAAGTCACCGTTTACTAAAAGATATTCAGCCGCAACACCGTAGGCAATAACTCTGGCTGGAACGTCCTTTTCAAGATATCCAACCTCGTCGTCAATCCCTACTTTTTTAGGCGAATACTCGTAAAACACAGTGACGAACGATTGATCGACGGTTATATACTGGTAAGCATATTTATAATCAACCGCCGCGTTGCTCCTATCGGTAACCTTTATTATTTTCAGAGCTTTTTCCTTGAGGTCTTTATAAAAAATTCTACCGCCCGTTGCCGACACGTCTTCACTAGTAATCATAGGCACGTAAGTGCAAGCAAGTTCGTTTACCACGACGTTTAGAAGATCAATAAAAACCCCAGCTTCCTTAGCGACCTCATCACTACCGTTCCCGCTAGAAAAATGCTCTTTAACGTCCAGCCTATTAACAAAGGTACACGCTATTTCTAAAATTTCTTTAACCGTCATATTGTTCCCCCTTTAATAAATTTAACGTCACAACAAATGCAACAACTTATTAAAATTGCCGAGCGTTTAACTCGGCAATTTTCTTAGAATTAGTATTCTACTATACCAGTAATAACACCTTGACCATTAGGCTGATTACAGATAAGTTCTGCATATTTAACCAAGGTTGCGGTGTAAACGGGTTTCCCAGGGATTTGTTTTAAGATCTTTCCATCTTCGCTACTGAGCCATTCCCAGTCGCAAAGCTGGTGCAAAACGAAATCGTTGGTATTTAAGAGATACATAGTCCCGTGAGGACAGTTTCTGTCAACTACGATAGGAATGCCGTTATAACTTATTGCCTTAAATCCGCCGGCAAGTTCCATAACGGGAAGCGTTCTGTTATGTTCGCTAAACATCTTAATGAGTTTTCTTCTTACGCCCCAACTACAAATAATCATATCAGGAACGCTACCGCTGTTTTTTTCGATGTTGTCCAATGTCTCCTGAATATCGTCTTCGGTAATGCTAGTAGTAACGTTTTTGCAAGTAGGTTGCATTAGCGGCATAGTCTTATCAACGCCATAAAGCGAAGTGCGATTAGTGTCGAAAATCGCAGCAAGACCAGTCAATTCGTTATCTTTTGCATTGTGCAAATACACGTAACAGTTATTGATTTCGTCATCAACAGGCACGTCAACAGTAATAGAAATATCTTTATGGTCAACGTTTACAATTCTAACGCCTCTGTATTTTTCAATATAATTTCCCTCGCCGTCAACGATATCGATGCACATTCCAGGCATACACATATGAACTGCGCTAAGCATAAGTTTTTCTCCTGAAACTAATACTATCTCTCCAAGATTACCGCTACCGTCACCAAAAAGCATTCTGCCAAGATTTATCTTGCTAGTTGATAACAAACTTTGCATTTCAGTATTCAAAAGATTTACGAACGCACCCGCATTGTTTTCCGATACTCTAAGCGCCTTATCGGAAATTTCAATAACCCCGTAAAGATTTTTAAGAGGAGCGACAAACTGGGTATAATTGCTTCCTCTAGCGAAGGGAAGTTCCCCGTCCTCCGTTCCAGCACCAACACCGCCGTTAAAACCACTTACGATGAGTTTTCTTACTTCTTTACCAACAACGTCAGCCGTACTGTTTTCAATTGCTGCAAAGAAGGGGTTAACGTTATTATTAAGGTGGTCAACGACCACGTCAAGATATGCGGACTTCAATGCGCCGTCCGCATTCATTAAATTAATTGACATATTTTATTTTTCTCCTTTATTTTTAAATATTTCTCTAGCGAGAATTCCCGCTTCGTTAATAGATCTAGGACGGCTTTTTGGAGTCTTCACGCCCACGCCTCCACCGTCCATAACGATAGCCTGCTGTTTTTTTCCTATAACCGACGAAAGATACTCTTTAAGAATTTTTTCTTTTTCTTCTTGAGTTACATCTTTCTTTTTTTCTTCTGCCACAAAAGTCGTCGGGGATTTTTCCTTGTCGACCTCTTTGAGCGCGCTTTCCAGTTCTTTAATCTTCTGACAGCGTTTGGTAAATTCAGCTTCCAAAGAACTGTATGCGTCTTGCAGTGCCTTAACGTCCTTAAACTTGCCTAATGAGACCTCGCCGTTCTCTTCGCCCACTTTTTCTTCTGCCTCCGCAGCTTGCGATTGGGCTTCAGTTTGTTCATTTATAAGTTGTTCCATAAATCTATTATTCTCCTTTCATTTCTTTAATTTTTTGTTTATGCGCATTGATGTGCGTATAATATCTCTGCTTTTGTTCATCGCTTAGCGAACGATATTCGCACAAAACGAATCGAGTATGCTCGTCAACGTGAATAGCGTCGTCGTCAATATCGTCGGTTAAACAGTCTTCTCGTCTAAGCCTATCGTTTTCGTCCTGCGCTTTTTCTTCTTGTAATCTCGCCATACCCTTTTGGTAGTCAAGGTCCTTATATCCTAATAGGGATAGAATTTTCTCTTTGGTCGACGAACGCAAAAGTCCGTTCTCATCTGTTAAAAGCCCACTTTCGTAAAGCTTGAAAATCATCTCTTTTTTCTGGCTGTGCGTGTATAAAAGTTCGTTTTCACTCTCCAAATACACGTCGTCGCACCTAACGGCGTTTTCGTCCGCATAATACACTTTGGTTTTGTTGTTGTCGTCTTGATACCTAACCGCTCTTACGCTTACTGTAAACTGTGCGTAAAGCCTTATAACCTGTCTTGCGATTTCTAGGTAACACCTTCTTATATCCTCTGCGGCTGTGAGCAGTCTGGTGTTGTCTTGGTCAATTAGAATTTCCAACGCCGAACCGCTGCTTAGCCTTGCGTTATCTGAACTTGAAGAAACGTCGCAAACCCCACTTACTACGACGAACTCGTTAAGAAGATTCTCTTCTTCCTTGTTAAAATCGTCGGGCATAGTAGAATCGGGCATAAGTTCCGGTGCTTTGCTACCCTGCCTGTAAACGAGAATTTTTCCGGGAGATAATCCCTCGTCTTCTAAATCGTCCACGTCAACCGAGCCGTCCTCAACGGTCACGATTCCCATAGAAAGCCTGTTCATAAACTCGTGCTTTCTGTTCTTAACGGCGTTATACGCACGCTGAACGGGTATCAATCTTTCGACTATACTTACTCCAAAAAAGTTACCCGCAACGGGCTGAGAAGTCTGCATAACGAAGGGAAAAATTCTCTCTCCGTTAGAGCCGTTTACGTACGGCAGTTCACCGTCGTATAAAAGAGTTCCCTCCGCAACGGTGGTGAGCCTTCCATTAGGATATTTTTCGCTCTTCTTTTGATACCTTTCGATAACTATTACCGAATCTTTTTTTACGCCGTCGGAAGTCTTTCCGCTAGAACTAATCGTTTGATTTAACCCGTAAATTCTAACGTCGCCACCTTTAAGTTCAACGCCGTATTTTTCCTTCACTTCCTCTGCCGAAACGGCACGTGCGTGAATAACGCTTGCACACTCGCTTAAATCGCTTGCGTAAAGGTTGTCCGGAAAAATTTCAAAGGGTGAAACGGAGATAATTTTCACGTCACCTTCGAACACTTTTTCACCGTCCACTTCGCCGATTACGTTACCACCCTTATTGTCCCAAACGACTTTATAAAAGGCAGTTCCGCACGTTTCACTCCAAGCGGTTGTGTTTTTTATCGCGCGCTCTACTTCTGGTTTTTTGAAAACTTCCCAAAGAATTTTCTCGCTGAGCGCTGCCGCCGCCACGTCTTTATCGTCGTCCGACTGCGGGCGCACGTAAACGGTGGGCGTTACCCTAGAAAATCTCGCAAGACGAGATTCAACCAAGGGCGCGATATGGTTATAAACGCTTCTGTTTTGCCAGTAATAAGACTTTCCCTCCGTTACGATTTCCCCACGAGAACTCACGTTGCAATATTGATTACCCGCAAAGAAGTTCATATTTAGTTCCCATTGACGTTCTAAATTCAGCCTTTCTTTTTGCCTTATCTCAAAATCTCTTTCAACGTCTGCAACTAATTTCTTAATCTCTCGTTCTCTAGCCTCTGCTTCAAAGTCCATCTGGCTTTTAGTTGTTAAATTGTACAATTTTTTCTCCTTTTTAATCTTGGTATTCCGAAAGAATTTTAAGTAGCCTTACCTTTTCTTTTTCTAGCATTTCATCGCTCATTTCCTCGATTTTTTCACCCTCGTTATCAAGCAACATTTTAAGGGCGGTCATGTCGGGCGGAACGTTCTTTTTAGTCACCTTTTTCTTGGTGAGTTTAATCTCCCCCTCTTCGCCGCTCACGTATTCTTCAACAACTTCCGTCGCATCGTAACCAAGTGCTTTTTTAATAAGCGCGCTCTTAAAATCTTCTTCGGAAACACTCTTTTTCTTTCTAGATTTTTCTTTCATTCATAATCTTCCTGAT
>JAFQLO010000069.1 GCA_017414525.1 Clostridia bacterium
CTGGCGTATGGCATTGGCTTAAGTGATTATTATAGTCAGTTAAAAGAGTATAATAATACATTTAAAAAAATAAAAGAAGAATACGTTTTAGCATTAGAAACTTTTAATAGTAAGCGAGAAAGATTAAGAGAAGATTTTATAAATAATCTCTTTTTAAAAGGGGAAGAGTAAATTAAAAAAGAGGCTTGCAAATTTTAAAAAACATTGAAAAACGTTTGACATAAGAGTGCAAATGTTGTATTATATTAAGGCTTAAAGAAGAAGTTACCCTTCTCGCCGACGGAAAAGTTCGCTCGGCTCAATACTTTAACTGCAAGGTTAATTGCGTTTATTTGTATTTTTCGGGTTGCTTTTTTTGAGAGCGACCCGTTTTTTTATGGTAATCGGCGGAAATCCGCTTGAAAATTTATTGAGAGGTATACGACCATTAAAAAGGAACATCAACTTAACGCGGAGATCCGCGATAAGGAAGTTCGCTTGATCGGCGAACAAGGCGAACAATTAGGAATCGTTTCTTCACGCGAGGCAAACGCTATTGCTGAAGAACACGGCTTAGACTTAGTTAAAATTTCACCCAATGCAACCCCGCCCGTGTGCAAGATTATGAATTACGGCAAGTATCTTTTCGAGCTCAACAAAAAGGCGAAGGAAGCAAAGAAGAACCAAAAGGTTGTTGAAACCAAAGAAGTTTGGCTTTCTATGACCATCGACGTTGGCGACCTTAACGTTAAGGCAAAACAAGCGCAGAAGTTCTTGACTGGGGGCAATAAAGTTAAAGTTTCCATTAGAATGAGAGGCCGTCAGATGGCGCACTCGGAAATGGGGCTTGAAGTAATGAAGAGGTTTTACGAACTAGTAAAAGACTTCGGTTCAATAGAAAAGCAACCGCTCACGGAAGGAAGAAACATCTGGATGATGCTCGCGCCCGTGAAAGCGTAACTAAAAAAAATTAACAAACGGAGGGTAAAAATATGCCTAAAATGAAAACCAAAAGTGCGGCTAAAAAACGTTTCAACGTAACCGCATCCGGCAAGATTAAGAGAGCTTGCTCGGGCAAGAACCACATTCTTACCAAGAAAGACAGAAAGAGAAAGAACAACCTTTGCGCTGGCGCATACGTAGACGCAACGCAAGAAAAGACTGTAAAGACGCTTATTTACAATAAGTAATACATTTAAGGAGAATTAACTATGCGTATTAAAAGAGGTGTTAACGCTGTAAAGAAGCGTAGAAAAATATTGAAACTCGCTAAAGGTTATTTTGGCGGAAGAAGCAAGAGATATAGAGTTGCTAGAGAAGCGGTTATGAAAGCTCAGCTTTATGCTTACTATGGCAGAAAAGCGAAGAAGAGAGATTTCCGTTCTTTGTGGATTGCAAGAATTAACGCTGCTGCAAGACTTAACGGTCTTTCTTACAGCAAATTTATGTTCGGTTTGAAAAAAGCTGGCATTGACCTTAACAGAAAGGTTCTTGCTGAAATCGCTGTTTCAGACGCTGCTGCATTCACCGCTCTTTGCGAAAAAGCAAAAGCTAACGTATAACATTTAATGATGAAGCCTAACTTGTAATAAGATAGGCTTTATTGAATTTTACTAGTAATGATAACTTCAAAGCAAAACGCTCTCATAAAAGAAATTCGTTCGCTTAGCGATAAGAAGTTTCGTGATAAACTTAACCTTTACGTGGTTGAAGGCGTTAAGCCTATTAACGAAGCAATCGAATTGTCGCTACCCGTTCGCGCGGTTATTTTTACAGAAAAGGCCGTGGGAAGTTTAAATCTTAACGGAGTTAGAGCAGAACTCGTTTCTGATGAGGTGTTTAAGTCGGTAAGCGAAGAGGTTACCCCTCAAGGTGCGCTCGCTATCATTGAAAAACCGATAGACGAGCCAAAAGAGCCAAAAGGCAACTGCCTGCTTCTTGACGGTGTTTCCGATCCTGCAAACGTAGGCGCGATAATCAGAAGTGCTGCTGCGGCTGGGTTTAACGACGTGTACTTAACTTTAGAGTGCGCGGACGCTTATTCTCAAAAAGCAGTTAGGGCAAGTATGAGCTGTGTGTTTAGGGTTAACGTTATGCGCGGTGAGTTAAATAAACTGCTCTCGGTTATAAACCGCCCACTCGTCGTTGCCGATATGGACGGAGTTAACGTGTTCGACTATAAGAAACAGGGCGAATTGTGCCTTGTTATAGGAAACGAAGGGCACGGCGTTAGTGATGAAGTTATGGAAAAATCGAGCGTAAAAGTTTTGATTCCTATGGAAAATGGAGTGGAAAGCTTGAACGCGGCGGTTTCTGCGGGGATTTTAATGTACGCATTAAAATAACCCAAAAAACATTAAGGAGAATTATTATGTCAGGACATAGCCACGCAGCCAATATCGCGGCAAAGAAAGCCAAGACCGACGCTGCTAAAGGAAAAATATTCACTAAAGTAGGTAGAGAAATTTCAGTTGCTGCCAAAGGTAACCCCGATCCCGAAACCAACAGCAAGCTTGCCGACGCTATTGCTAAAGCAAAAGCAGCAAACATGCCTAACGAAAACATTAAAAGATGTATCGCAAAGGCAGCAGGTGAACTTTCTGGTGATAACTATGAAGAATTGACTTACGAGGGATACGGACCTTCTGGTAGTGCGGTAATCATTAAAACTCTTACCGATAACAAAAACAGAACCGTTGACTACGTAAGAACTGCTATGAGAAAACACGGTGGCTCACTCGGCAACGCTGGTTGCGTTTCTTTCACGTTCACCAACCTCGGCGTTATCGTTATCGAAAGAACTGCTGATATGGAAGAAGACGTTGTTATGGAATACGCTTTAGATGCTGGTGCAGACGATTTTATCGCTGAAGACGACGCGTTTATCGTTCACACCACTCCCTCTAACTTCTCTGCAGTAAGAAAGTATCTTGAAGAAAAAGGACTCAACTTCTTTGAAGCACAAGTAGAAATGGTTCCTCAAAACAAGATTACTTTAGAAGGTGACGAACTCGCAAAATTCCAGAGATTAGTTGACGCTTTGGAAGATCTAGATGACGTTCAGAACGTATACCATAATGTAGATATTCCGGAAGCTGACGAAGAGTAAAAACGCCTAAAAAACTTCGTTATGCTGCGTTTACTGAAAAGCGGTTGCGACCGCGAATGACCAAGAAGGTCAATCGCGCCCGTCCCACTTTTCGAGCCTTGCCTAACTCGCTTTTTAGCCGTTTTCATAAAAAGACCTTATAAGCGGCGCAATACTGCGTTAACTGCTCGCGCCTCGGAACTTCGATGACCAGACGGTCTATCTCATCTCCTCAGCGGAGCGAGCCTTGTCTTGCTTGCTTCTAAGTCGTTTTATTGAATGGTTTATAAGCGGCGCAATACTGCGTTTACCAAAAAGTGTTAAAACTAAATTAAAAATTTTTTAATATAGTGTATAAAATCACCTTGCTTGCTTATACTTATGTTATCGGCGGTAAGGTGAATTTTTATGTTAAGTAATTTATCCGTAAATTTACCGATAATTGCTGCCGTTAAAATATTTGCAAGTATTATAGAACAAGACAAAAAACTTTAAGTTTTTCCGTCCTTTTCTAAATTACTTGTAATAAAAAGGACGGTTTATCTAGTAGCCAAAAGCTTTAAGCTTTATAGTTACCTTCATAACCGCCCTTTTTTATTATTAGGCTCGTTCACAAAATCTAGTTGATTTTTGGCGGAAAAATACTGCAAATTACTTCGCGTTTTTTTAGGGAACATACCTTACAGGTATGCCCCCTAAAAAGAACGCTCGTTCTTCTTGTATTTTTCTCACCAAATCGCAAAACGCTAATCAACTATCTTTTGTTCACTCGCCTTTGATTTTAGAGTTGTTAACGAAAACTGGCTGATTTTTGGCGGAAAAATACTGCAAATTGCTTTGTCGTTTTTAATAAAATTTTTCAAAAAACGATATTTATTTTGTAAATTTAAGTTTTTTTAAATAAAAGTATGATACAATAATACTATAAAGTTTTGTCTTAATATAGGAGATAATGAATGAAGAAAACGTTTACTAAACTTATAGTTACTATTCTCGCGCTCGTCACGGCGTTGACGTTTGCGGGTTGTTCAATGTTTATTAACGATAATCAGAACGTTGGTGGTGGAGCAGGGTCGCCGTTGCCTGATTCTCAAGTGATGTCCGCCGCCGTTCACTTTGAAACTTTGGAAGCATCAGAGAGGGAAGAGAATTTCACAAAATCTGTTGCTAGAGCTTCTCGTTCAACCGTTGCCATAACCGTCACTGCTGAGAGTGGAATTTATTACGGCTCGGGTGTTATCGTTGATATAATAACAAAAGATGACGAAGGTAATAAGATAGAAACGGAAAACGAATTCTATATTTTAACCTGTCATCACTTAATTGATAGTCAAGGTCAAATTAGCGTTGCAGTTCCCGATACTAACGGTAGAAATGCGGGTGATATAAATTATAATACTGCGTTTACTTTTACGGGTATTATCGATAATAAAATTCATAACGATAAGGCTATAACTCTCGTTGGTAGTGA
The DNA here is from genome assembly GCA_017414525.1 of Clostridia bacterium. GTDB lineage: Bacteria > Bacillota > Clostridia > Christensenellales > Borkfalkiaceae > UBA1259. The sequence goes on from JAFQLO010000069.1 coordinate 4,539, forward strand.
TAAGGAAACTGACGTTGCAGTACTAAAACTTGATATAACAGGAAATCTCGGTGGGGTTAAGAGCAGTGATATAGTGCCCGCAAAGGTTTGTGCTGGTGATTACGCAGTTGAGCTTGGCGAAACGGTTTTCGCAATAGGTAACCCTGGTGGAGGACTCCCTGGTTCTGTTTCTAGAGGAATAGTTAGTTATATTGATAGGCATCAGACAATAAGCGAAGTCGGTGAGATGGTTCTTTTGCAACACGACGCAACCATTGACCACGGTAGTTCTGGTGGTGGATTATTTAATCTTTACGGTGAACTTATCGGAATAACGAATGCAGGAAGCGATACCCTTAACAATATTTATTACGCTATCCCTTATAAGAACCTCACCACAGAAACTGATAACGGATTTATCAACGTTGCAAAACAATTGATAAGTAGTAAAACGGAAACTAACTACGGATATATTTCTGGCAGATGGCAGCTTGGTATTACGGTAGTTGAGCGTTACGATAACTTTGGCGCAACTTACGTTGCCGTTCAAAGCGTTATTGCTGGCAGCAACGCTGATAAGGCTGGATTTAAGCCAGGTGATATTATCGTTTCTGTTTCATATACCGACGGCGGAGAAAAGATTGAAAACAACGTGAGCGGTAATAATAGTTTTGCTGGAATAGTTAGTGCGTTAAAGAAGATTTACACTATCGGTGATTCGTTTGAGATAAGAATAAAACGTTTAGAGGGCAATCGCTATAACTACAAGAATCTAACGTTGACGCTTAGTCAGCAACTCATCTTCTGCGATACGACTATGAACTAATTAAAATAAACAATAGCGGTGGAGAAAATACTCTACCGCTATTTCTTTTGGCGTTATCTATTGACTTTTTTATAGATTTTAGGTACAATAATATAGTATGATTATCGTTGGATTTGACCCTGGCTTGGCGACGCTGGGATACGGGGTTATAAAAGCAGATAACAGGTATAAACCTGAAATGATTGATTACGGAATAATCTCCACTCCAAAAGACGAGAACTTAGCCGTAAGGCTTGCTATGCTCGAAAAGGGCGTTAAGCAAGTTATCGATAAGTTTAAGCCGGACGAAATAGCGGTGGAGGAACTGTTCTTTGCGAAAAACGTCAAGACGGGTATTGCCGTTGCGCACGCTAGGGGCGTTATTTTATTAACGGCTATAAAAGAGTGCGGTAAGATTTTTGAGTACACCCCACTTCAAATCAAACAGGCGTTAACTGGTTATGGAAGAGCGGAAAAAATCCAGATTCAGCAGATGGTTAAAACTATGCTTGGGTTAAAGGGGATTCCAAGACCTGACGACGCGGCGGACGCACTCGCGGTGGCACTTTGCCATTCGCAGACTAATAAACTAGGTGGTTTGTTTAAGCTTTAAAGGAGAATTATGATAGGGTATATAAAAGGAAAAGTTCTATCGCACAACGATAACGTGGTGCTACTTGAAAACGGCGGAATAGGTTACGAGATAACCTGTTCTACGTCTGCACTTAATAAGCTTGTCGGGAATAAGCAGGGGGAAGTTTTCACTTACCTAGCGGTTAGAGAGGACGGGGTTTCTCTTTACGGATTTATAAGCGCAGAAGAAAAAAATATGTTCTTAAAGCTTATCTCGGTTTCTGGCGTCGGACCTAAAATGGGTATAACCATTCTATCAAATATGAACCTTTCGGATCTCGCTGTTAAAATTGCAACTTCTGACGTTAAGGGGTTATCTTCGGTTAAGGGGCTTGGTAAAAAAACCGCTGAACGCATTATTCTAGAATTAAGAGAAAAGATAACGCTAGACGCTAGCGACGACGGAAAGGTTATCGAGGAAGTTAAAAACTTCGTGCCGGATAGTGACGGCGAGGACGCGGTTATCGCACTTATGAGTTTAGGGTTTACAAAAGCCGAATGTTTATCAGCCGTTAAAGATGCTAAATCACACGGCGTAGAAACTATTGAAGGGCTCATCGCTTACGCAATAAAGAATATTAAATAGGTTTAATATGGAAGAAGAAAGATTAGTTACAAGCACGATTAACCAGACGGAAACGGAAATAGAAAACGTCCTTCGCCCGAAATCGATGGACGGTTACGTCGGACAAGATAAAGTTAAAGATAATCTCGCGGTTAGTATTGCCGCGTCAAAGATGAGAGCGGATGCACTCGACCACGTTTTGCTTTACGGCCCTGCTGGACTCGGAAAAACCACCCTCGCGCACATTATTGCAAACGAGATGGGAACGCAGTTAAAAGTTACTAGCGGTCCAGCTATCGAGCGCGCGGGAGATTTGGCTGCGATACTTACTAACCTCAACGAGAGGGACGTGCTTTTTATTGATGAAATTCATAGACTCAATCACAACGTTGAGGAGATTTTATATCCTGCGATGGAAGACTTTACGCTAGATTTTATTATCGGTAAAGGACCTTCTGCGAAGAACGTTCAACTCCCGCTCCCTAAATTCACCCTTATCGGTGCAACCACTAAGGCGGGAATGTTGTCTTCACCGCTCCGCGATAGGTTCGGGCTTATTTGTAGGCTGGAAACTTATAGCGTAAAAGAACTTGCGGAAATCGTTAGCCGTTCTGCGGAAAAACTAGGTGTTGAAATAGAGCCAAAGGCGGCGGAAGAAGTCGCTAAGCGCAGTCGTGGTACGCCTAGAATAGCAAACAGATTGTTAAGAAGGGTTAGAGATTACGCTATGGTTAAAGGTCACGAGGTGATTTTGCATTCTGATGCGGACGGCGCGCTTAGAATGTTAGAAATAGATGCACTAGGACTGGACGCTATTGACGTTAAACTTTTAGAGTCGATGGTGGATAAGTTTGGCGGCGGCCCGTGCGGACTTGATACTTTGGCAGCTACTATAAACGAGGATAGTAATACTATTGAGGACGTTTACGAACCGTATCTTTTGCAACTTGGTTTTATTGCAAGAACGCCGAGAGGGAGAGTCCTTCTTAAAAAGGGTTACGAGCATATAGGTAGGAAGATGCCAGAAGGCAAGATAGAGCAATATTCAATGTTTGAGGGCAACGATGAAAACAAGTGATTTTGATTATTATCTTCCTGAAGAACTAATAGCGCAAACGCCAGTTTACCCAAGAGATTCTTCAAGACTTTTGGTTTACGATAGAGAAAAGGATGAAATTCATCACGAACACTTTTTCGATATAAAGAAGTATCTAAAAAAGGGTGACGTTTTGGTTAGAAACAATACTAAGGTGTTGCCGGCTAGAATGTTTGCCTACACGAAAAACGGCGGAAAAGTAGAAGTGCTGCTGTTAAAGCGTTTTAACCTTAACGAATGGGAAGTGTTAGTAAAACCCGGCAAAAAAGCAAAGCCAGGAACGACGCTAGTAATTGCGGAAAATCTATCCTTAGAAGTTTTAGAAAATATCGAGGAATCGGGAAGTAGAAGGGTTAAGTTTTTCTACGAGGGGGTTTTTGAAGATATTATCGCAAACCTTGGAGAAATGCCTCTTCCACCTTATATTACCGAAAAACTTAAAGACCAACAAAGATACCAAACGGTTTACGCTAAAGTGGACGGTTCAGCCGCAGCACCTACTGCGGGGCTTCATTTTACCGAGGACTTGATTAAAGATTTGGAAGAAATGGGCGTGGAGATAGTAGACGTTCTTCTGCACGTTGGGCTTGGAACTTTCCGTCCCGTTAAGACGGAGGATATTCTTTCTCACCACATGCATTCCGAGTATTACGAGATAAGCGAGAGTGCCGCAGAGAGAATCAATCTCGCAAAAAAAGAGGGCAGACGCGTTATAGCCGTTGGAACTACTAGCGTTAGAACTTTAGAAAGTGCTGCGGACGAGAACGGAATGCTTAAAGCAACTAAGGCGAATACGGAAATTTTTATATATCCGCCTTATAAATTTAAGTGTGTGGACTCTTTGATAACGAATTTCCACTTGCCAAAATCAACTTTAATTATGCTAGTTTCCGCGCTTTCCACTAGGGAAAAGACGCTAGAATTATATAAAACAGCAGTAGACGAAAAATATCGTTTCTTCTCCTTTGGGGATTCAATGTTTATAAAATAATATGGAAAAATTTTATTACGAAACGTTAAAACAAGATAGTAAAACTGGTGCGCGTGCGGGAATTTTGCACACGCCGCACGGGGATATTTTAACGCCGACTTTTATGCCCGTTGGCACACAAGCAACCGTTAAAGGCGTTATGCCAAGGGACTTGAAAGAGGCTAAATCTCAAATAATTTTAGCGAATACTTATCACTTATATATGCGCCCTGGTGACGAGCTCGTGCGCGATGCGGGCGGGCTTCATAAGTTTATGGCGTGGGATAGACCTATTCTTACCGACAGCGGTGGGTTTCAGGTTTTTTCGCTTGCTAAACTTAATAAGATTAAGGACGACGGCGTTTATTTTAATTCGCACGTTGACGGAAGTTTGCATTTTATCACGCCCGAAAAGGCTATTCAGATAGAAAACAATTTGGGCGCAGATATAATTATGGCGTTTGATCAATGCTCACCCTACGGTGCGTCTTACGCTGATTCTAAAATCGCTATGGAGAGAACTTTGAAGTGGCTTGAAAGATGCGTTACCGCTCATAAAAACCCAGAGCAAGCTCTTTTCCCGATAGTGCAAGGAAATATGTTTAAGGATTTAAGGGCGATAAGCTTAAAAGAAACCATTCCTTTTGCTAAATACGGAATAGCTATAGGCGGGTTATCTGTTGGAGAACCTAAGCCGCTTATGTACGAGATAATGGATTCAATGTTGGAACACTATCCAACAAACGTTCCAAGATACCTTATGGGAGTGGGAAGCCCCGATTGCTTAATAGAGGGTATTTTCCGCGGAATCGATATGTTCGACTGTGTGCTTGCGACGAGAGTCGGGCGCAACGGAACGGCACTCACTTCTAACGGAAAAGTGGTAGTTAGAAACGGTGCGTATAAAGATGATTTTACGCCGCTTGATCCCGAGTGTGATTGCTACGCTTGCAAGAATTACACAAAAGCGTATTTGCGCCACATGATTAACGTGGGTGAGATGATGGGCGGAATGATGCTCTCACTCCATAACATAACTTATCTAAATAATCTTATGAGTAAGGCTAGAGAGGCTATTATGCAAGATTCATTTACTGAGTTTAGGCAAGAATTTTACGCTAAGACAGGGGACACATACCCTAAAATTTGAGAAAAAAAAGTCGATAAAATCAAATGTGCTTAAAAATAATTGATTTTATTGACAAAAGATATTATAATAATTCTGTAAAAAGAAAATAACTTTTAAAGGAGACATATTATGTTGTTTAATTTATTGGCTGACGCTGGCGCTGGTTCTGGCTCTACTACCGCTCCAGAGGGGAATACCGGTTCTATCATCATGATGATAGTTTTAATCGTTGCAATCATTGGTTTGTTCATTTGGCAGAGCATTTCTGGAAAGAAAAAGCAGAAAGAAGCACAAGCAATGGTTAACTCCTTAAAGATAGGTGATAAGGTTAAAACCATCGGCGGAATTTGTGGTTACGTAGTTGAAATTAATAACGACGAAAACACTTTTGTTCTTGAAACTGGAATGGAAAGTGGCGGAACTTCTTACGTTAAGTTCGATAAGGGCGCTATCTATCAGACCGCTCCTGCTGGCAGTACTGAAAGCGATTCTACTAAGAATGCTGAAGATAAGAAATAAGAAAAACTCAATAGTAAGCATATAAAAATTACCCCCTGCATATTTATTAGTAAAAGTGCGGGGGTTTTTTATGCGCGTTCAATCGAGAGGTTTATTCGGCTGTATTATAAAAGGGTGCTTAATATCTGTTATATGTTCACTTTTAGCGATTTTAATTTTTGCGTTCGTGATAAAGCTTGCCGATTTAAACGGCACGGTAATAAAAGTTGTAAATCAATTTATTAAAGTTTTTGCAATCTTCGTTGGTTGTGCGTTCTCTATTGACGGCAAACTAGGTTTAATAAAAGGTAGTTTAATTGGCGTTTTAAGTTCGTTTATAATTTACCTTATACTTACAATGCTTGCTGGAAATATCGACTGGGGCGCAGCCTTTATCGTAGAAATAATATTTTCAGTAATAGTTGGTGGAATAAGCGGGATAATCGCCGTAAATATTAAAAGCAAGTAACGAAAAAGCGTTTCGCTATGAAACGCTTTTTACTTTATATAATCCATTCTCCGTCGTTAAATAGTCTAATTTCTTCTCCGTTTTTCTTAACGCCTATTACGCTTAAATCGTTTGTTCCTATCATGAAGTCAACGTGCTCAATTGAATCGTTTGCGCCTAGATCTTTTAATTCTTTCTTGGAAAGGTTTTCGCCATTTTTGATGTTGGTGGGGTAAGCTTTTCCTATCGCTAAATGACAGCTAGCGTTTTCATCAAACAGCGTATTGAAAAACAAAATTTTGCTCTCTGCGATAGGCGAGTTTTTGCCTATGAGAGCAACCTCGCCAAGCCTTCTTGTTCCTTGATCTGTTTCGATAAGGTTTTTGAGCGTGGCGTATCCTTTTTTTGCAGAGAAATCAACGATTTTTCCTTTTTTAAAAGTTATCTTGAAATCGTCTATAATCTGACCGTTTTCGCATAGTGGCATAGACGAGTATAGCACTCCGTCAACTCTATCTTTATGCGGTGCGGTAAACACTTCTTCAGTCGGCATATTTGCAACGAAACTTACTCCGTCTTTTGCCTTTTCTTTCGCAGATAACCATACGTGCTCGTCGGCAAGTCCAACTAAGAGGTCAGTTCCGTTTTTGCTCTTAAATTTAAGATACGAAAAGGCGTGCTTATTTAAAAATTCCGCTCGCTTATCTAAAGTTTCAATATGCTTTTTCCACTCTAAAGTTGGGTTATCCTTATCTAAACGCATAGTTTTAATAATTGCTTTTGCGAGCAATTCTTCGGCATTTTTTGCATCGGGGAAGACTTGCTTTGCCCAAGAAGGGGTTGGTACGGAAACTACGCACCATCTTATTCCGTTAGCCATAACGCAGTCTGAGAATTTTTTAAGCGCTTGACTTCTGGCTTTTGCGACGGCTGCAATTTTGTCAGAGGGGATATCCTTAAATATTGAGGGATCGTCTGCCGCAATTGCCACGTAACAGAAGTTCTTTTCCATCAAATAGTTCTTGCTGTCAACGTACCATTTAGGGATTTCGCAAAGCGTTTGCTCGTCAGCGCAAGAATAATTGATTTTATCTATAACCTCATCTTCCCAACGAATTCTGACGATTTTAGCGCCGTGTGAATAAGCGACCTCAGTAAACGCCTCGGCAACCTCCCTTTTTTCAACGGGGCAAGCGAGTTCAAGTCCTTGACCTTTTTGGAGATTAACGCCGATTGATAAAACCAAATCGGCAAATTTTCTTAATATTTCTTTATCAAACATATTCTACCTCTATTTAAATTTTAATACTAACGGAGGGATATGTCAAGCGGAAAAATCGCGCATTTTGTAAGAGATGAAAGTTTTTAGAAGGTTGGAATATATAAAAAAGTAGAAAATTATAATTAAATTTATTAGTAAATATTGACGATTTTGCTATTTTGTGGTATGATAACTACTATGAGAGCGTGGGGTATTGTGCGCTTAAAATATAAAAACTAGATATGTCTACATTAGAGAGTATAAACGTCGGTGCAGACGTTAAAAAACTAAATATAAAAGAACTGGAACTCTTATCGGAAGATATTCGCAAAGAGATTTTATCAGTGACGGAAAAAAACGGCGGACACCTTGCCTCTAACTTAGGCGTTGTGGAAACTACCGTCGCTCTTTATAAAATTTTTGATTTTGCTAAAGATAAGCTTATTTTTGACGTGGGGCATCAGTGCTATGCACACAAAATTCTTTCTGACAGAAAGGATAGGTTTTCTACTATTCGTACGGACGGCGGGATTTCTGGTTTTCCGTTAAGGTCGGAAAGTTGTTACGACGCGTTCATAGGTGGGCATGCGGGAACTTCTATCGCTGCTGGCATAGGATTTTGCGAGGCTAGGGATAAATTAAAAGAGGATTATACCGTTATTTGTATGGTTGGCGATGCGTCAATCGTAAACGGACTTAATTTAGAAGCCTTATCCGTTAAAGGGGAAAAGCCAAAGAACTTTATCGTAGTGTTAAACGATAACGGAATGTCTATTTCTAAAAATCAAAACGGCTTATATCGATATCTTTCTAAGACGACGACTAAACGAAGTTACGTCGTTGGGAAGAAGACGATTAGAAAAGTGTTCCGTGATTCTTTTATAACGAAACTTCTAGGTAGGTTTAAGAATTTCGTTAAAAGGCTAATCGGTAATTCTAATTATTTTGAACAGCAAGGGTTTAAGTACGTCGGTGTGGTTGACGGCAATAACGTAACCAAACTGGTAAAAGCCCTGTCAAGGGTTCAACTAGCGGCAAAAGAAAAGGCGATACTTCTTCACATTAAAACGACCAAAGGCAAGGGGTATTCAAAAGCTGAAGAACAGGCGGACGTTTACCACGGCGTTGGTGAAAAACTTGTAAGCGAACAGGGTGATTTTTCTATTTGTTTAGGGCAGTCACTTTGCGAAATGATAGATGATGACGATAAAATCGTGGCTATTACTGCGGGAATGAAAGATGGAACGGGGCTTAACGCTGTGGAAAAAGCGCACCCGAAGAACTTCGTTGACGTTGGAATTGCAGAAGAATACGCAGTTACTAGTGCTGCGGGTATGGCGGCTGGTGGACTTAAACCGTTCGTAGCAATTTATTCAACTTTTTTGCAACGCGCTTACGATCAAGTTATGCACGACGTGTGTATTCAAAATCTTCCCGTCGTGTTCTGCCTTGATAGGTCTGGGCTCGTGGGTAAAGACGGTTGCACTCATCAAGGAGTGTTTGACCTTTCGTATTTACTGCATCTCCCAAACCTAACCGTTTTAGCACCTAATACCAAGGCGGAATTAAAAGACGCGTTAGTTTATGCAAAAGAATTAAGTCGTCCTGTGGCAATAAGATATCCAAAAAATTCTGGCGTGGAAAGACGGCTGACGCCACTATCAAAAGATCCTTGGGAAGTAGTGGCTGACGGTGACGGAGAGGTGATTTTGGCTGTTGGACCTAGAATGCTTGATTTAGCACTTAAAGTTAGAGAGAAAAAGCAGAATTTAAAAGTCGTTTCCGTAAGAATGTTAAAGCCACTTTGTTCTAGAGTTCTTCAAGAGATTAAAGATAAAAAGATTATCACGCTCGAAGAAAACAGCGTTATTGGTGGTTTTGGTTCGTACGTTTCAAGTTATTATGCGGAGAAAGATCAAGCCGTTAACGTTATTAGTTTTGGCGTAAAAGACGAGTTTGTTGCACACGGAAACGTTAATAATCAATTGGAAGAAAACGGTTTTACCGTTGAAAATATTTTGGCGAACCTTTAACTAGGTAGCCGTAAGAAGGAAAAACGTGATGAAAAATTGGATAAAAGTTTGTTTGTTTGCGGTGCTTGACTGCTTGTTGGTCGCTGTATCTTGGTTCCTTTCAATCAAAATATTAAAGTACGATTTGGCTAAGTATTTAGCAGAGAACTTATGGTACGTGTTCTTTGCGGGTGGCTTGCTTATCGTTGCAATCGTTAATTTTGCGTTAAAGCTTTATTCTAGATTGTGGAGATTTGCAGGGTTTAACGAGGCGGTTAAACTCATGTCAAGCGCGATAATTTTCGGCGTTTATACCGTTATAATAGCACCTTTTTCTAACGTGCTTGCATTAGAATGGTCGATAATTTGTACGTTTATGGCTTTGATATTCACGTCGCTAATAAGGTTTGCACCTAGAATTTACGCGTCGCTTATGTCTAACGCGAAAAAGAGGCACAAGGAAGAAAGACGTTCGAGAGTGTTGATAGTTGGTGCTGGCGCTGCGGGCGACATGCTCCTCCGTGAGATTAAGACGAATAGTGACCTCAATATGAACGCTGTTTGTGTTTTAGACGACGACCAAGGAAAAATCGGCAGTTATATTCAAGGCGTTAAGGTTGCTGGAAAAGTTACAGAAGTAAAAACCTATGTGGATAAATATAGCGTTGACGAAATAATAATCGCTATGCCCTCAGTTAAAGGTAAAAAACTTGAAACAATCGTTAACGAATGTAAAAAAGCAAATTGTAAGGTGAGAAAGATAGACGGCATCTACAAGTCTGCTCAAGAAAAACTCGACGTTTCCAACATTAAAGATATTGATATATTAGACCTTCTTGGAAGAGAACAGATTAAAGTTAATCTCGACGAGATTATGGGATATATCGAGGGGAAAGTCGTGCTCGTAACTGGTGGCGGTGGTTCGATAGGTAGTGAGCTTTGTAGGCAGATCGCAACGCATAATCCCTCACGACTTATAATAGTTGATATCTATGAAAACAACGCTTACGATATTCAGCAAGAACTCGTTAGAAAACTTCCTAATCTTAACTTGTTGGTGCTTATTGCAAGCGTAAGAGATAGTAAAAAGATTGATAGTATTTTTAATAAGTATAAACCGCAAATAGTTTTCCACGCCGCTGCGCATAAGCACGTTCCTTTGATGGAAACTAGCCCTAACGAGGCAATTAAAAATAACGTTAGCGGTACGCTTAAGGTTGCTGAGGCGGCAGGAAGAAGCGGTGCGGAAAGATTTATTTTGATAAGTACGGATAAGGCAGTTAACCCAACGAATATTATGGGTGCGTCTAAACGTATTTGCGAGATGATTATCCAGACGATGGATAAAAAATATAAGACCGAGTTCGTTGCCGTAAGATTTGGAAACGTTTTGGGTTCAAACGGTTCAGTCGTTCCGCTCTTTAAGAAACAGATAGAAGAGGGCGGCCCGGTTACCGTAACTCATAAGGATATCGTAAGATACTTTATGACCATTCCGGAAGCTGTTAGTTTAGTTTTGCAGGCGGGCGCTTATGCTAAGGGCGGAGAGATTTTCGTCCTTGATATGGGTGATCAGGTTAAGATTTACGACTTAGCGGTTAAGATGATTAAACTTTACGGCTACGAGCCTAATAAAGATATTGATATAAAGATAACGGGTCTTCGCCCCGGTGAAAAACTCTATGAAGAAAGATTGATGGCGGAAGAGGGCTTGCAGAAAACCGCTAACGAAATGATTTCTATCGGTAAACCTTTAGCAATTGACGAAAAGAACCTGTTTAGCAAACTTGAAGAACTTTACGTCGAGGCGTATAAAGAGTCTGACAGAATGAAAGAGTTGGTTAAGGAATTAGTTCCTACTTACACCATCGATAAAAGAAATAACGATTAGTTAAAAGAGCAATAAAAACCCCCTCTGCCATTTTGCAGAGGGGGTTTGTTGTTAGTAGTTATTTGAGTTTTATAAGGTTTCTGTCGTGAGAGTGCAAACTAAGCGGAAGAGGCTGAGCGTACTTTCTGACGTTTATCTGCTCAATCGTTATAATTAATAGCGTAACGCCGAGTAAAAGGGGTATCGGACTAAATTCCGCCGTGTCAATTGCTGCGTAAATTTCAAACATAGTGAAAGCAAAATAAGCAAAGAGATTTGCCGGTAAAAGCTCGTGCATCAATATTCTATATCTTGCTACGAAGTAGTATACGTAAGCGGCTACACCCACGATTCCCATGGTTGCTAGAACGTGGACTATACTTGAGTGGAAGTTGTACGTTATGGTTAGAGAATACTGTAAGAAACTGTCTTGCGGCGAATAACCTTGTCCCACGCCAAAAATAGGATACTTCTTGAACAATTCCCACGCCTCTAAATAAAGTTCAGTTCTTCTATTGTCGTTGCTTAATTTTATTAGGAAGTATTCTAGTATTTCCGTATGCATTTCAGTTAAAACGAGGACGATTACGGTCACGATTAAAACCGCTAAAAATATCGAGCAGACTTTTATGAAAACTTGATATTTGTTTGATTTTAATCGTCCGCTGGTGATGGTGAAAAACATAATTATAGGAGTGAATATTATTGCAATTCCGCGAGCACCATCACTTTCCGTTAAATATATTGCAACGTAAATTAGTATTAGAAAAATTATATCGCGGAATCTGTTTTTGCCGTAGAAAATCAAGTATGCACAAGAAGGAAGTGCCAACAGCAATAACGTTGCGGCTGAATTAGTGCTCCCCCAACCGAGAAGAAAGTAAGATATTTCAGGATTCTCTTTTGTGTAAATCAACACGTGTGCGCATATTTCAATAAAGCAACATACGCCAACGAAAGTAAAAATTGAGAATAAGTAGTTTGCTAAGCGAAAGTCTTCTGGCGGGCAGATATATTGAGAAAATAAAAAGTAGGCGAAAAGAATAACTGGGCCAACGCACACTATGGTTACTATGCCGTTAAAATAAGTGTTCGCGTGTTCGGAAAACAATCCGCCCAAAAAAAGCGCTATGCTAACTACAATTAGCGGAAAAAAAAGTTTTCCTATAAAAAATTTTTTAACTGGATAGATAAAAAAGTGGGCTATTATCGCAATCGCTGCTAACGCTAAAACAACGTAACAAGCAGGATTGGAAAACACAGAAAAGTCCCTTATTCCTAAAACGATAAAAATAGGCAGAGGAATAATCGGAGTCAAATCTCTATAAGTGATAAGAAGAAAACACCCGAGCAAAACGAATGTGTAAATGTTTAAAAGTGGAGTACAGGCACAATAAAAAAACGCTGCAAAGAGCGCAAGATATCCTAGATAATACTCGCCATAAAAGAATTTGTCAGTATAGTTTTTTAATCCTCGTATGCGGTTTGTTAAAAAAGTGCCAACTTCAATCATATTACCATTATAATACAAAAAAAATATTTACACAAGTAAAAAAAGAAAATAGTTGTTTTTTACCGCCGATAAAGGCGAACTGAGATAATTTGCACATCAAAGGGTTATTCTTTTAAATAAGACTTTACAAACGTCTTAAAAAGTGATACAATCATTCTGTATGAAAATGCGCTAAAGAGGTCGTAATGAAACAAAACAAGCCGATAAAGTGGATATTTTTTAGGTCGAAATCGCAAATTAGAAACATCATTTTTCTAATCGTTTCTAATGCGATTTTTGCTGCGCTTTCGGTGGTGTTTGCCTTTGCAATAAAAGGGATTTTGGACGGAGCGCAGAACGGTATTGAGCAAGAGATTATTGCTAACTCTATTTTAATCGTCGGAGTCGTTTTGCTCCAGTTCGTATTTAGAGTGATTATAAACGGATTATCTGAACACGTTCGTGGAAAACTCGAAATGAACTATAAGTCGCATATTTTCGGGCACGTGCTAAGAAAAAAGCAAGATAAAATAAGCCGTTATCACAGTGGCGATCTTATGAATAGATTGACGAGCGACGTGGCTATCGTGAGTGACGGTGTTTCGGGGATTCTTCCCACGGTCGTTTCTGCCGCGACTAGGCTAGTGCTTGCAGTCATCGCACTTCTCGTTTTAGACGGAACTTTTGCGATAGCGTTCGTTGTTGCGGGCGTGATGGTGTTTGCGGTTATAACCTTACTTCGCGGAAAACTTAAAAACTTACACAAAAAGGTGCAAGAAACGGACGGGAAAACTCGTTCTTTTATGCAAGAGTGCATCGAGCATTTGTTGGTGGTTAAAACTTTTGCCGTTGACGATAGAATCGAAGATCAAGCAAACGACTTGCAAAAGGAAAACTTTAAGGTTAAAATGCGCAGGAAAAACTATTCGGTTATTGGTCACGCTACTTATAACTTTATTTTTAGTGCCGGGTACGTTTTTGCGCTTATTTACGGTGGCGTTAATATACTTTGGGGAACGCTATCGTACGGCGCGCTCTCTGCGATTTTGCAATTAGTTAATAACGTTCAAGTTCCTTTTGCATCTCTTTCCAACGTTCTTCCTAAGTATTACGCTATGATCGCGTCGGCAGAAAGGCTTATGGAGATAGAACAGGTGGAGAACGAGCCTGCCGAGCCGTTCGTTGATAAAAAAGATATTTATTCAAGATTAAAAGGAATAAAGGCAGAGGGGCTAACTTTTTCTTACGGAAGAGATTTGGTGCTTAAAAACGCTAACTTTTATATAAATAAAGGCGATTTCGTTATGATTAGCGGTTCTTCTGGCGTTGGTAAAAGCACGCTCATTAAACTGCTTACAGGCGTATATTCAGCGGATAGCGGTTCACTAGTCGCAGACCTTGGTGACGAGCAAATTTGTTTCGGGGTGGGAACTAGAACGCTCTTTTCGTTCGTGCCACAAGGCAATATGCTTTTTAGTGGAACGCTCAAAGATAACGTGACTTTCGTCAATGCAAACGCTATTGACGAACAGATTCAATGGGCGCTTAGAGTTAGTTGTGCCGACGAGTTTATTAAGGAATTGCCGAACGGCTTAGATACGATAGTAGGCGAGGGCGGAGTAGGTTTGTCTGAAGGGCAGGTTCAAAGAATAGCTATCGCTAGAGCACTTTTGTGTGAAAGTCCCATTCTTCTTCTCGACGAGTCGACGAGTGCTTTGGACGAGGAAACTGAGAAAAAAGTTCTTGATAATCTTAGAGGTATTCCAGACGTTACGCTTATAATTATTTCACACAAAAAAGCGGCGGCTAAGATTTGTAACCGCAAAATTAAGCTTAAAGATAAGAAGTTTATTGAAGAAACGATAGAATAAATTGATTAATATTGCTATTTAATCGAATAAAAATGTAAAACTGTTTGATTTTTTAGTTATTTATGGTACAATAGAAGTATATTTATAGGTGGGTTTATTGCTTTGACTGTAAGAGAAATTTGTGAATTGTTTAATATTGGGGGAAAGTACGTAGGTTGTGAAGAGGTTTCTACGGGCAACATAAATTGTACCTACAAAGTTAATTATATTCGCGACGGTGTGGATAAAAGTTATATTCTTCAACGTATAAATAAACTCGTTTTTAAAGAGCCTGAAAAGGTTATGGACAACATAGTTAGAGTTACTCACCACGTTAGAATGAACGTTATTAAAAAGGGGCTGTCTACCAAAAAATTCGTTTTAAGAGCGTTTTTATCTAAAGAAACAGAACAGCCTTTCGTCATCGACGAGGTGGGAGATTACTGGCGTTGCTATCGGTTTATCAAGAATTCTCATACTTACGACACTTGTGACGATTTGGGAATAATTGAAAGAGCGGGAACGGCGTTCGGGCGTTTTCAAAACTGCTTAGAAGGCTTTGATGCCGAGTCGCTATTTATTTCTATTCCCGATTTTCATAATACAAAAAAGCGATACGAGGCTTTGCATAAGGCTGAGGCGGAGGACGTTAAGGGCAGAGTTAAAAAAGTTAGGGCGGAACTTGACGAGCTTTATAAAATGGAAGGGCTCGCTTGTGAACTTCAAAGACTGCTTGACTAGGGAGAGTTGCCGATAAGAGTTACTCATAACGACACTAAGTGCAACAACGTAAGTTTTGATAAGACTACTGGTGAGGCGTTAGCCGTTTTGGACTTGGATACCGTTATGCCTGGTGCGGTTGCGTTCGACTTTGGTGACGCGATAAGATTTATCGCCAACGCGGTCATTGAGGACGATCCTAACGTTGAGGCGGTTAAGTTAGACCTTGAAAAATACGAGGCGTTTACAAAAGGGTTCGTTTCCGAACTGAAACACACGCTTACGGAAACGGAAAAGTTTACGCTTAATCACGGTGTGTTTGCTATGACGGTTGAGCTTGCCGTTAGATTTTTAACGGACTATATTCAAGGAGACGTTTACTTTAAGACGAGGTATCCTGGTCATAACCTTGATAGGGCGAGAAATCAACTTGCACTAGCTATTGATATTAACGATAAGCGCAATCTTATGGAAAGGATTTTGCAAAAATATATATAAGGAACTAAAAAATGGAAGAAAATAAGCAAGTGGAAAAAGTTACGGAAATTTCTATTAGAGATATTTTCGAAACTTTAAAAAACAATTTGTTATTGATAATAATAACCGTCGTTATTGCACTCTTATGCGGCGTCTTTTACGTCAGCGTGGTTAAACCGAATTATACGGCTACTGAAAAGGTTGCATACCGCGCGGAAAACGAATTCAATTCGACCACGCAAAATAATATTAACGCCATGAACGCGTTTATTGGAACGATAGTCGATTTTTGTGACGAGGGTGTGGTAATAGATAGAGCTAATTATTATTACAACCATTATCTTGAAGAAAAACGCAACGAAGGAGAAGATTACACCGTTGAGGATTATATAGCCTCCATTCGTATTAAAGATCCTTACGAGCATATTCCTGTTGATGGGAATTATATAAATAAAGACTCCATAAAGGTCGTTTCTGAAATAACGGAGGAAGATAGTGCCAAATTCTTTTTCCAAATAAGCTATACTGATCCTAATATGGACGAGGCTAGGGATAAAGTTAAAATTCTCATCTTAGCGATAGACGTTGAAACTAGATCGACGGTGGTTATTGACGGCGTGGAGAGAAGTAAATATTTTGCTGGCGTTATAAGTGAGATTATCGACCTCAATACCATTAGCATTGAGTCGGATATTTCTAAAGTAAAGATACTTCTCGTCGCAGCTTTGCTCGGCGTTATAGTTGCTGCAGTTATTGTATACATGAAAGTTGCTTTTGATAAATCTATTCGCAGCAAGGAAGAACTCGAAGAGATCATCGGCGTTGACTTGTTGTCTTATATTGACAAACAGGAGGTGAAATAATGCAAGGATATAATTCTGCAAAAGGTCCTTCGACTTCGATTTGGTATGCGATAATAAGTAAATGGCTTTTTATATTGTTGGTTACGGTTTTATGTTTGGTTATCGGCTTGGCGTATAGCGTAGTTTTCGTTAAACCGACTTATACTGCATCTCGTTCGGTTATTTTGAGATTATCAGTTGGCGACGTTAAGGACAGTACCGTTATTACGAATATAAATCTTTCTAAAATCTATCTTCCTGACGTGGTTGACTTCGTGACTTCTCCTGCCGTTGTAGAACAGGCAAACGAGCTTATGGGCGGAAACAACCTCGTTAAGAGCGGGGGGATAAGCGTTAAGAACAGTACTAGAGATGAGGATAGCTTAATTTTCTCCATTTCCTATACTGATACTGCTCTCGCTGAGGCTAAACTAAAATTAAATTGCGTTATTGAAAGCGTCACTATGGTAAACGAGAAACTGGAAGTTATTGAGGCTGAGGGGTTTGCGCTTATTCCTACGCAGAATGATTTTAACGTTTCAGTAAACAGCGTGTTTGCGCAATACGTTATTATCGGTGGCGTTGCGGGGCTCGTGATCGCGCTTGCAATAGTCGTGGTTTCTCACATGCTTGACAATACTGTCGTTAGCAAGAGCGAGTTTGAAGAGGTAACTGGAATCAGCGTTCTTTCTTTGATTAATAAAAACGAACCTAACAAAAATAAAAAATAATAAAAAGCCCGCGAATATCGCGGGCTTAATTTTTTACAAGCATATTAAAAAACAAACGCCCGCAAAACTCATGCGGACGATTTTATCTATTTATTAAGTTGTTTTCCGTCTTGTTCTGCCCACGATCACTTATCTATCGACTTTAAGCGACTTGACTTCCAACTCCTTTAGTGCTATCTTGCCTTCTTTATGACTTTATTGCACTTAATGTCGCTTTTATTCGGTCATCGTGGGCATAGACGATATTTCATTACTGTTCATCGGTCTATACCTCCTAGAAGATTTTTTCTCTTCCTCCCCCTTCCTTATTTCTGGCTTCATTGTAACACGAAGTAGGGGAGTTGTCAATAGGTTTTCAAAAAATTTTGCGAACAAAATTTGCCCTAAACCCCCTTGACGAGCAGGTGTTTTTATTATATAATTAAATTTAGTGGTGTTAAATGAAAGGTCTTATTTTTATAAATCCGTTCCTAGTGCCCGTGCAAAGCGTGCATCAAGCTGAACGATTAAAAGATGAATTTAATAAACTTGGCGTAGAAGTTGAAATAGTTTCAGACGGCTATCTCCGAGCGTCGGTTGAGGGAGAGCGAGTTTTTTCTAATTTTAACTCTCTCGACTTTGCTATTTATCTCGATAAAGATAAGTATTTGTCGGAAATTTTAACGAAAAGCGGGTTAAGGCTCTTTAATAAGCACGACGCGGTTAGAGTGTGTGACGATAAAGGTGAAACCTATATTGCTTTAATCGGGAAAGGAGTAAAGTTTCCTAAAACGATTTTTGGCGCGCTTTGCTATAACGATTCACTAGAAGTAAAAAGAGAAAGCGCAAAGAGCATAGGAAAATCGCTAGGCTACCCAGTTATAGTAAAAGAGAGTTTCGGTTCTATGGGTAAAGGCGTTTATAAGGCGGATACCGAGGACGAACTGTTTGAGATTATGAAAAAGGTCAAAACCCGTCCGCATCTATTCCAGCAGTACATCGGCGTTAAAAAAGGCGTGGACGTTAGGGTAATAGTTATAGGCGGAAAGGTCGTTGCGTCTATGGAAAGAGTAAACGAAAACGATTTTCGCTCAAACGTTGCTAGGGGCGGTACGGGTGTTAAGATAGAACTTCCAGAAAAGTTTAAGACTACGGCAGAAAATTGTGCAAAAGTTTTGGGGCTCGATTATTGCGGTGTGGATCTTTTATATGGAGATGACGGCGAGCCTATCGTGTGCGAAGTTAATTCAAACGCATTCTTTGACGGCATAGAAGAAGTGACGGGCGTAAATGTGGCAAAAGCTTACGCAGAACACGTTATAACTACTATAAAAAACAACAAATAGTATATTTAATATAAAAAAGGCAAAAATCAGTAAGGAAAAACTTGCTGGTTTTTTTATTTAAAGGCTCTGTCACAAACTCTGACCGATTTTTGGCGGAAAAATACTGCAAAATACTGTGTGTTTTACTCGGTTACAGACCACAGCGGGTATGCGCCCTCATAAAACACTTGTCTTTTTTGTATTTTTCTCGCCAAAACCAAACAAGTTTTATCAGTCATTTTTTATGACATAGCCTATTTAAAAAATTTTTTTAATTTTTTTGTCGTAAACCCTTGACAAACAAAAATTTTGCGCTATAATAAAATTAGCAGTCGAGGTTAGAGAGTGCTAACACTTAAAACCAAAGAGTGCTAAAAACAGATAAAAAATTCTTAATAAAGGAGTGTAAAAAATTATGAGAAACTATTTAACTAGAAGAAACGACGGATTTGGCTTCGGCTTTTTTGACGATGCTTTTGACGAATTCTTTAAGCCCGTTCTTTTTAACGGCGGCAGAACGTCTATGAAAACCGACTTAAAAGAAACGGATAAGGAATATGAACTTGCAATCGATATACCGGGTTATGAAAAGTCTGACATCACATTAACTCTTGAAAACGGTTATCTTACCGTAAACGCTAAGCGCGAAGAAAAGGAAGAGGATAAAGATAACTACGTTAGAAGAGAGAGAAGTTATTCTTGCTCTAGAAGTTATTACGTCGGCGATGCCGTTACCGAGGAAGATATTAAGGCAAAATACCTTAACGGCACGCTTAACCTCGTAGTTCCAAAAAAAGAAAAGGAACTTCCGCAGAAGAAAAATATTGAGATTGAATAATCTAAAAAGAAGAATCGCCCGAGACTGCGCTCGGGCGGTTTTTCTTTTACAAACTAAAATAAAAACTTTTTACTTTTTCGTCACAATCGTTTGACAAAAGAGATTATTCGCGTATAATATAATTTAGCACTCCAAGATAAAGAGTGCTAAAAATGTTCGGAGAAAATATTATGAAACAGTTTAAGACGGAATCAAAAAGAATTTTGGATTTGATGATAAATTCAATCTACACCAACAAAGAAATATTTTTAAGAGAATTAGTATCTAACGCAAGTGACGCTATCGATAAACTTAAATTCATCTCTCTTACCGATAGCTCTATTAATAGCGATTTTAACATTACTATTACTCTTGATAAAGAGGGCAGAAAACTCGTTATTGAAGATAACGGTATCGGTATGACCGAGAAAGATTTGGAAAAGAATTTGGGAACGATAGCGGAATCCGGAACGCTCGCGTTTAAGAAGGAAAATACGGGTAAAACGGACAACGAACTTATCGGTCAATTTGGCGTAGGGTTCTATTCTGCGTTTATGGTCGCTGATAAAATCGAAGTTTATACCAAAGCTTACGGCGAAACTTCTGCGTTTAAGTGGGAGAGCCAAGGCGTTGAGGGTTATACTATCGAGCCGACCGATAAAGATAACTTCGGCACGAAAATCGTTCTTTCATTAAAGGAAGATACCGATGACGTTAAGTATTCGGAGTTTTTGGAGGAATATAAGATTTCTTCGCTGATTAAACAATATTCTGATTATATTCGCTATCCTATTAAAATGCTTATGACTCGTTCTAAGAGAAAAGAGGGCAGTCCTGACGATAAGCCTGAATACGAACAGGTTAGTGAACTTGAAACGCTTAACAGTATGGTTCCTCTTTGGAAAAAGCCAAAGGCAGAGGTTACTGACGAAAATCTTAAAGAGTTTTATAAAAACGAATTCCACGATTTTGCAGATCCCATTAAGGGAGTTTACGCTAAAATCGAGGGTAGCGTAACTTACGACACTTTGTTCTTTATCCCATCTAGAGCGCCTTACGATTATTATTCAAAAGATTACAAGAAGGGAGTGAAACTCTATTGTAACGGCGTTATGATTATGGAAAAGTGCGAAGAGCTTCTTCCCGACTACTTTGGCTTTATTAGAGGAATCGTCGACTCTTCCGATTTAAGCCTTAATATCTCTCGTGAAATTTTGCAACAGGATAGGCAGGTTAAGGCTATTGCCACCAGCCTTGAAAAGAAGATTTCTTCAGAACTTAAAAAGATGTTGGAAAACGATAGGGAAAACTACGAAAAGATGTTTGCCGAGTTCGGTCTTTCCATTAAGTTCGGAGTATACGCAGGCTTTGGTATGAATAAGGATAAGTTAAAAGATTTCCTTATGTTCTATTCTTCAAAGAAGGAAAAACTCGTTACTCTTGCAGAGTACGTTAAAGAGATGCAAGAAGGGCAAGACGCTATCTATTATGCGTGCGGGGAGAGTTACGAAAAAATCAATAGCTTGCCGCAGATTGAAAAGGCAAAGGATAAAGGCTTTGAGATTCTTTACTTTAAGGACGGCGTAGACGAGTTCGTTGCTAAAATACTTATGGATTACGAGGGTAAGAAATTCCTTTCCGTATCCGAGGCAGACTTCTCTTTGGATACTGACGACGAGAAGAAAGAACTCGAACAAAAGTCAGAGGAAAACAAAGAACTTCTCACCGCTATTAAGGAGGCGCTTGGCGATAAGGTTAAAGAAGTTAAACTTACCACGAAGTTAAAGACTTATCCCGTGTGCTTAACGGCTGCCGGTGACATAAGCATCGAGATGGAAAAGGTGTTTAACTCTATGCCCAACGCTGACGGAAAGATGAAGGCGGAAAAGATTTTAGAGATAAGTTCCACCCACGAAATTTTGGAAACGGTAAAGACGGCTTACGAAAAAGATAAAGATTTGGTTAAAAAATACGCAACCGTTCTTTACGAGCAGGCAAGACTTTTAGAGGGGCTTTCTATTGAAAACGTACCCGAATTCGTCACCGCTATGACGGATATAATAAAATAATGCAATAAAATATAAAAAACCTTTAAAACTTCCTTATTTTTTCAAGGAAGTTTTAATTGTTTTATGCTAGAATATAAACTGAAATGATTTAAATGGAGAAATCAATGTTAAGACTTAGTAACGTTACAAAAAATTACGAAGTTGCAGGCGCAGAAATAGAAGTCCTAAAAGGATTAAACGTTTCTTTTAGAAAGAGCGAGTTCGTGTCTATTTTAGGACCGTCTGGTTGCGGAAAGACTACCACGCTAAACATTGTAGGTGGGCTTGATAAATACACTTCTGGCGACCTCTTTATTTCAGGGAAAAGCACTAAGAATTTTACCGATAGAGATTGGGACAATTATAGAAACCAGAGGATAGGTTTCGTTTTCCAGAGTTATAACCTTATTCCGCACCAAACGGTTTTAGGCAACGTGGAGTTGTCTTTAACTATATCGGGTGTTAGCAAGGAAGAGCGCGTTAAGCGTGCTAGGGCTGCGCTCGATAAGGTTGGGCTTAAAGGGGAATACTATAAAAGACCTAACCAACTTTCTGGTGGACAGTGCCAAAGGGTTGCTATAGCAAGGGCGTTAGTGAACGAGCCTGACATTTTGCTTGCGGACGAGCCGACTGGTGCGCTCGATAGCAAAACAAGCGTGCAGATTATGGAGCTTATCAAAGAGATTTCCAAAGATAAACTCGTCATAATGGTTACCCACAACGCAGAGATAGCAGAGCAATATTCTAACAGAATCATTAGGTTAGTTGATGGGGAAATTACCGAAGATACCAATCCTTTTTCTGAAGAGGACGAGATAAAAGAGTGCCAAGAAAATAAAGTCAAGGTGGAGGGCAAAAAGCGCAAGGCTAAAAAACATAAAGCAAAAATGAGTTGGTGGACGGCGTTTAAGCTTTCTCTCCGCAACCTTTTCACTAAAAAGGGAAGAACGATTTTGACTTCTTTTGCAGGCTCAATCGGTATTATAGGAATATCGCTTATTCTAGCCGTTTCTCAAGGAACTACTGCTTATATTAACAACGTTCAAGAATCTACTCTTTCATCTTACCCCGTAACGTTGGAGCAAACCTCCGTTGATTTAACTTCGCTTATGGAGAGCTTTATGGGTGCTGGCGAAGGAGGGGAGGCGCACGATGACGAAGCGATTTATAAAGATCCTATCATATCCGAACTTGTTGAAGCACTTTCTAAAGTAGAAACTAGCGAAAACGACTTAAAAGGTTTTAAGGCGTACCTCGAGAAGGAACTTGAAGACGAGAATTCCGAACTAAACAAAGCGGTCAGCGGTGTTTCTTATTCGTATAACGTCGCGCTTGATATTTACACCAAGAATATCGACGGAAAAATAGTTAAGTCGGATACCGAAGAACTTATGACCGAGATGGTAACCGAATATATGATGGGCGTCGTTTCTGGTGGAACTAGTAATATTGGTTCTTCAAACGGCGATTCGGAAGCTAGTTCTAGTGGTTTTGGCGGGATGATGATGAGTAGCCGTGGCATGTGGGAAGAACTGCTTTCTGCAAAAGACGGCGGTGTTATCAATCCTCTTATTAAAGAGCAGTACGACCTTATTTACGGCGACTGGCCAACCGAATATAACGAGGTGGTTTTGGTCGTAAACGATAAAAACGAGATAGACGACCTAACTCTTTATGCGTTAGGGCTACTTAGCGAATCGGAGATTGACGCGATTATCGATGCGGCAATAGAGGGCAAAACGCTCGAACAAAAAGAACAAAAGTGGACTTATAAAGAGATTTGCGAACGCGAATACGCAACTATCTTACCGCACAATTTTTATACAAAAGTGGACGGCGGATATATCGATAACCGCGATATGGGCGATCTCTTCGACCTCAATTATTTGTACGAAAATAATAGCGTTAAACTTAAAGTAAAGGGTATAATTAGAGAGAATAAAAATTCTGATAACCATATGCTTAAAGGCTCGATTGCTTACACTTATAAGTTTACTGAGTATATTATAAACGAGGCGGAGAACTCTGATATAGTTAAAGAACAGATGAAAAATCCTAACGTCGACGTGTTTACAGGCAAGCCTTTTAAGTCAAGCAGTGGAACTCTTACCGACGAGGAGAAAAAGACCGCACTATTAAAGTATATAGAAGAACTTTCAGTTGACAAAAAGGCGGACGCTTACGTCGCTATTAAGAGCATAATTCCTGAGGACTTATTAAATAGCGGCGTGAAACAGATGATGGCGATGTATCCTACGAGAGATGCTCAGCAGAAATTTATCATTCAAATGTTCACTATGGGCAATTTTGATTCGCAGATGTCGGCTACGGACGTGGAGAAATACCTAGGGAAGATGTCTGACGAGCAGATTGAAAACCTTACGAAAACCACTTGCGAGAGCATAGTTGCTATGCAGTACGCTGGAAAAACTGCGGGTGCGCTCAAAGCGCAGTTTACTAGTGACCAACTTGCGGGAATGCTAGATGCAGAAAAGGAAACTTACACGTTAGAGCAGTACGCGCTCTATTACGATACGATAACAGAGTTTTCAAAATCTACTTACGAGGCGAATTTGAAAGAACTGGGGTATATGGATTTAGATTCCCCCTCAGCGATAAATATTTACGCGTCTTCGTTTGAGAATAAGGACGTTATAGTCGCGGCAATCGATAAATATAACGAGGGAAAGGACGAAACCGAGCACATTAAGTATACCGACTTTATGGGCATTATGATGTCCTCAATAACCACCATTATCGATGCAATAACCTACGTTTTAATTGCATTCGTTGCAATTTCACTCGTC
>JAFQLO010000070.1 GCA_017414525.1 Clostridia bacterium
GAAAAACTTGAAAAAGTTTATCGTGCCGTGTGTGATACTATTAAAAACGACGGTCTTATTTTCACTTTCGGTTGTGGACACTCGCATCTTCCTGGGCTTGACGCATTTTACCGCGCGGGAGGGCTTGCTAACGTTTCGCCAATTCTTGATACTGATTTAATGCTTCATAACGGTGCGGCAAAATCTAGCCGTATGGAAAAAATGAGCGGACTTGCGTCTGAAATATTTAGGCGTTATACCTTGACGAAAAAGGATATGATTTTCATCTTTTCAGCGTCTGGGAAAAATCAAGTTCCAATCGAAATGGCAGACGCAGCAAAACTTTTAGGAGTTAAGAGTGTTGGCGTTTCCTCCTTTGCGTACGCTGAAAAGGGAGGAAGACTTCACGAACACGTCGATATTGCAATCGACTGCAAAATTCCTTACGGTGATGCGTGCGAGGACGTTGGCGATATTAAAATGGGTGGACTTTCTACCTACGCCGCTTGTTTTATCTTAAACTCTTGCCTTATAAACGGTGCAAAACTTGCGTTGAAAGAGGGAGTGAAACCTCCCGTTTATATTAGCGGAAACGTTGAGGGCGGAAGAGAGCATAATATCACCCTTGAGAACGCGTTTATGGGAAGGGTGAAGCACCTATGATAAAAATTGCTGTCATCGGAATTGCTGGCGAGTCAGTTTTCTTATCAGTAGATAAATTTGCTAAGATCGGGGAAACGGCTGTGGCAACCGATTATCACGCAGAACTCGGCGGAAAAGGCTTTAATCAAGCGGTCGCGGCGGCACGATGCGGTGCTAGAGTGAGTTTTCTTTGCGCTGCACATAAAGAAGACGTGGATAAATTTAAGAAAATTGCTTTGAGCGTAGGGGTTAAACCTTTTTTCGTAGGGAAAGAAGAATGTAGTCCGTACGCGGTAATTATTACTGATAAAAGCGGAGATAACAGCGTAACGGTTTATCACGGAGCGGAGCTTTCCGCAGCTGACGTTGAGTGCTTTTACGACGAGATTAAGAGCGCGGATATTCTTTTAATAAATAACGAAGTTCCGCACGCGGTGAACGAGAGGGCAGTTGAAATTGCTAAAAAGTTTGGTGTTAAGATTATCTTAAATCCCGCGCCCTATCGTGAAACTAAAAAAGATTTTTTAAATAAAATTGACCTCTTTACGCCTAACGAACACGAAACAAAAGGCTTAGAAGAGTATGATAACGTTATTATTACTCAAGGGAAAGACGGTGCGTTCATTAAGTCTTTGGGAGAATTAGTGCCCGCGGTTAAAATAAAAAAGGCGATTGATACGACGGGCGCAGGCGATACGTTTAGTGGCGTTTTAGCCTTTTATATAGCAAGTGGAAAGGACTTAAAAGAGGCGTGTGAAAAAGCATCTGTGGCGGCGGCTATAAAAGTTGGCAAGAGATATATTTTAGATGCTATTCCAACAATTGAACAAATAGAAAATTATAATGTTTAAAATTAAGTTTTGTTAAAAGAAGGCTCTGACCCAAACTCTGACTGATTTTTGGCGGAAAAACGCTGCGAATTACTTCGTGTTTTACTCGGTTACAGACCACAGAGGGTATGCGCCCTCACAAAACACTTGTCTTTCTTGTGTTTTTCTCGCCAAAACCAAAAAAGTTATATCAGTCATTTTTTGTGACATAGCCTAAAAGAAAAAGCCTCCGTTTTTGTGAACGGAGGCTTTTTAAGTTAAAAAAATTAATCTATTTCTTCTGCTTGCCTTTCGTATTTATCGAAAAGGTTATAGCGTTCTGGGTGAATGAGCGCGGTGAACATCATTTCTCTCACGTTTGGAATTTCTTTTCCTATGGTTTTAATTATATCTTTTATATCCTCGCGTTTAGTTCGTTTGTTTGCAGGGC
>JAFQLO010000071.1 GCA_017414525.1 Clostridia bacterium
AACATATCGTCACTCATAACGCCAGTTCCAAAGGTGTTTACCATTACTGAAACCGGTTTTGCAACTCCTATTGCGTAAGCAACTTGTATCTGACATTCTTTAGCAAGCCCAGCCGCAACGATATTTTTTGCAACGTATCTCGCCATATAAGTTCCAGAACGGTCAACTTTCGTCGGATCTTTTCCGCTGAACGCGCCGCCGCCGTGAGGACATTTTCCGCCGTAAGTATCGACGATTATCTTTCTACCAGTAAGCCCCGAGTCACCAGTAGGTCCGCCGATTTCAAATCTTCCAGTTGGATTGATAAAGTATTTGGTATTCTCGTCAAGATACTCTTTTGGCAAAACCTTATCAATAACCTTTTGTTTTAGATCAGCTCTTAACTGCTCGGTAGTAACCATCTCGTCGTGCTGAGAAGAAAGAACGACTGCCTCGATACGGACGGGCTTTCCGTTAAAGTATTCAACGGTAACTTGACCCTTTCCGTCGGGACGGAGATATGACAGTTCTCCGCTCTTTCTAACCTCTTCAAGTTTAGCGCAAAGTTTATGCGAGAGCATAATGGGAAGAGGCATAAGTTCTTCCGTTTCCGTAGAGGCATAACCAAACATTAAGCCTTGATCGCCTGCTCCAATCTTATCGTACTTGTCCCCGCCGTTTTCCTTTGCCTCTTTTGAATTGTCAACGCCAAGCGCAATATCAGCACTCTGTTTGTTCAGTTTTACCAAAACCTCACAGGTGTCTGCTGAGAACCCAGTTTTAGCATCGGTGTAGCCGATTTCCCTAACCACGTCTCTTACGATTTTTTCCACGTCAATTTTAGCGTTGGTGGTAACTTCACCCATAACGAGCACGAAGTTAGAGGTCGCACTGCATTCGCACGCAACCCTTGCATTCTCGTCTTGACTTAAAATTTCGTCAAGAACGGCGTCGGAAATATTGTCACACACTTTATCGGGATGCCCCGAAGTTACACTTTCACTCGTAAAGTAATTTTTCATAATATTCTTCCATTGTACTTATTTGCTATTTGATTATTATACAACAAATATTTTACTCTGTCAAACGCATTGAGGCATATCCCCTTTCAAATATCCAAATTTTATTGCAATTTTTGTCGCAATAAATTCACTCGTAAAAAGCAATATAAAAAAGTTGACTTTTGTGTCAATAAAATACTTATTTCGCCTTAAAATTAGTTGACTTAATGGTCTCCCGCGTTTATAATCAATACTGTTGACTTTCGTGTCAATAAAAGGAGAATTATGGTAAATAATGAAAAGCAATTAACTAAGCTTCAAGAGGCGCGTAGGACTGATATAATTCTTGCCGCACTTAAAGCCTTTTGTAGAAACGGTTACGACGGTACGACTATCAACGATATAGTTAAGAAAGCCAAGTGTAGTCACGGTCTTTTCTATCATTATTTTGACAGTAAAAAAGCGATTTTTAACGCCGTTATGGAAAGCCGTGGTAAAAATATGGTGGATTTTTTGGACGAGGTTATTGCTAGCGACGATAATTTCGTTGAAAAACTCAGAAAGATGACTATTTACACTTTCGAGAACATGAAAAAGGACGAAGTTTTTGCTTATAGATATTATTTTTTCGTCTCTACTATTTTCGCTAAAGCGGAGTCTGGCGAACTCCCGCCAAAAAAATGTGACGGAAAAACCCCTCCTCACCTGCGTATGAACGATTTCTTCAATCAAGGTATTGAGCGCGGAGAGTTTAGAAGTGATTACGGAGCGGACGAATGTGCAAAACTTTATAACTCTATTATTCAGGGTTCAACTTTAAGTTTTATTCTTTGCCCCAAGGAATTTAAACATTCTTTCAAGTTTCCAAGTGTAGAATACATCGTGGACATTTTCAAAAAAGGAGATAAATAATGGCTAAAAAAGAAAAATCGGGACTTCTCCCTGCGGTTAAAACTTTATCTAAATCAATTAGAGAGTATAAAAAACCCTCTATCCTAGCCCCCGTTTTGGTTGCGTTAGAAGTAGTTATGGAATGTCTTATTCCCTTTATTATGACTCTTCTATTGGATAAAATAAAGGTCATTTCCGAATCGGGTGATACTAGTTTTCTTATCCAAGAAATATTAAAGTACGGTGGAATACTTATTGTTCTCGCTTTCGTTTCGCTTTTCTGCGGAGTTGCGGCTGGTAAATATTGCGCGACTGCTTCTAGCGGGTTTGCAAAGAATTTGCGTAAAGATATGTTTAAGCGTATTCAAGGCTTTTCCTTTTCCAACATCGATAAGTTCTCTACGTCAAGTTTGGTAACTAGACTTACTACCGACGTCACCAACGTTGAAATGAGTTATATGATGATTGTTAGAACGGCTATTCGCGCCCCGTTTATGCTTATCTTCTCACTCGTTATGTCTTTCGTAATAAACACGCAAATGGCACTCATCTTCCTTTGCACCGTACCTATTCTAGGCATCGGGCTCTTTATAATTTCTAGCAAGGCTATGCCCCTATTCCAAAAGATTTTCCCAAAATACGACGCCCTCAACGAGTCGGTTCAAGAAAATATCCACGGTATGCGCGTTGTTAAGTCTTACGTAAGAGAGGATTTTGAAAAGGATAAATTTGAAAAAGCATCTAAAAACGTTAGAGACAACTTCACCAAGGCTGAAAAATTAGTTGCCTTAAACGGTCCGCTTATGAACTTCTGCATATACGCAGGACTTATTCTTATATACATAATAGGTTCAATGCTAATTATAGAAAACCAAGGCGCGGTTCTTAAACTTGCAGAATTGCAAAGCTTTATGACCTATTCTTTCCAAATGCTGATGAGCCTAATGATGCTTTCAATGATTATGGTTATGATAATAATAAGTATTGCATCTGCTAAAAGAATTGCCGAAGTGCTTAACGAGGAAAGTTCAATAGTTTCACCCGAAGATGCTATAACCGAAGTTAAAGACGGCAGTATTTCTTTCGAAAACGTAAACTTCAAATATTCTAAGAATGCGGAAAAGTTCGTATTATCCGATATAAATCTTAATATTGAAAGCGGTCAAACGATAGGAATTTTAGGAACGACTGGTAGTAGCAAAACAACGCTAGTTAACCTTATTCCCCGTCTTTATGACGCGACGGAAGGAAACGTTAAGGTCGGTGGCGTTGACGTTAAAGATTACGACCTAACGACGCTAAGAAATTCCGTCGCTATGGTATTACAGAAAAACCAACTTTTCTCGGGAAGTCTTCGCGAGAATATGCAGTGGGGCGACAAAAACGCTAGCGACGAAGAAATTATGCACGCATTAAAACTTGCGCAAATCGAAGGTTTTGAACTCGACAAACACGTTGAGCAAGGCGGAGCAAACTTCTCAGGCGGACAAAAGCAAAGGTTATGTATTGCACGAGCTCTGCTTAAAAAACCGAAGATTCTTATTCTCGACGACTCGACTAGCGCAGTTGATACCAAAACCGACGCTATGATTAGAAAGTCATTCCGTGAATATATCCCTGAAACGACTAAAATTATCATTGCACAGCGCGTTGCTTCCGTTGAAGACGCTGATAAGATTTTGATAATGGACTGCGGAAGGATTACCGCTATCGGAACACATAAAGAACTTTTAGAAAACAACGAAATTTATCAAGAGATTTATAATTCTCAAAACAAGGGAGGTGAACAAAATGGCTAAACAAATGCCTATGCGCGGTGGCCGCGGTGGTATGAAAGGCGGTCCTAGACCCAAAGCCAAAAAAGGCACGCTTAAAAGACTTCTTGGTCTTCTTTTTAAGACGAATGGAAAACTTTTAGGCGTAGTTTTCTTCTGCCTCATCGTCAGCGCAGTCGTAAGTGTTTCCTCTTCAATCTTCCTTGAAAATCTTATTATCCAGATAGGTCGTGGTTTAATCGAAGGGTTGGACGCCGTTTGGGGCTCGCTAGTTCAGATATTTATAACTATGGGTTGCGTGTACGTTGCGGGAATTCTTTGCAACTTCACCTATTCAAGACTTATGGCGATTATCACTCAGAACTTCTTACACAAAGTTAGAACTAACGTGTTTAACCGTATGCAATCTTTGCCCGTTAAATTTTTTGATACCCATAAAACCGGTGATATTATGAGTTCGTTCACTAACGATACCGATGCGTTAAGACAACTCGTTTCGCAGAGTATCCCCCAACTCTTCTCAGTTTCCATTAGTATGATTACCCTGCTTATCATAATGTTCACTTCTAGCATTTGGCTATCGCTATTAATTTTCATTGGCGTTGTCGCAATGTTCTTCGTCACCAAAATGGTCGGCGGAAATAGTGCAAAATACTTCATTCGTCAGCAACAGTCACTTGCCGCTGAAGAGGGTTATATTGAAGAAATTATGCACGGTCAAAAGGTCGT
>JAFQLO010000072.1 GCA_017414525.1 Clostridia bacterium
AAGCGTTCATCGAAATTATGATTGAGGGTGACGCTAACGGAAGAGGATTCCAGTATCCTATTCCTACCTATTCAATTACTTCTGATTTTGACTGGTCGGAAACGGAAAACAACAAACTCTTGTTTGAAATGACGGCTAAATACGGAACGCCTTACTTCTCTAATTATATCAACAGCGATATGGAACCGAGTGACGTGCGTTCTATGTGCTGTCGTTTAAGATTAGATTTAAGAGAATTAAGAAAAAAATCAGGAGGATTCTTTGGTAGCGGTGAATCTACTGGTTCAGTTGGAGTTGTTACTATAAATATTCCTAGAATAGCTTACACTTCAAATACTGAAGAGGAATTCTACGAGAAATTAAAGAAAATGATGGATATCTCTGCTCGTTCACTTAAGGTTAAGAGAGATACCGTTACCAAACTTTTGGAAGCAGGACTCTATCCTTACACCAAGAGATATTTGGGAACGTTTAATAACCACTTCTCAACAATCGGTCTAGTTGGTATGAACGAAGCTTGCCTCAACGCTAAGTGGATTAAGAAAGATTTGACTCAGCCCGAAGCACAGAGCTTTACTAAAGACGTTCTCAACTTCATGAGAAATAAACTTTCTGACTATCAGGAACTTTACGGTGACCTTTATAACTTAGAGGCTACTCCCGCAGAGTCCACTTCATTTAGACTTGCTAAGCACGACAGAAAGAGATATCCCGATATCATTACCGCATCTGATAACGATAACGCACCTTACTACACCAACAGTTCGCACTTGCCCGTAGGCTACACAGAAGATATCTTCTCTGCACTCGATATTCAAGACGAACTCCAGACGCTCTATACTTCTGGTACGGTGTTCCACGCCTTCTTAGGGCAGAAACTTCCCGATTGGAAGTCTGCTGCTAACCTCGTTAGAAAGATTGCTGAAAACTATAAACTTCCTTATTACACGATGTCACCGACCTATTCAGTATGTGCTGACCACGGATATATCGCAGGTGAAGTTTACGAATGTCCTACTTGTGGCAAAACCACTGATGTTTACAGCCGTATCACTGGTTACTATCGTCCCGTACAGAACTGGAACGACGGTAAGAGAAAGGAATTTGAAGACAGAAAGGTTTATAACATTGAAAATTCTGTTATGAAAGAGAAAGAGGGTAAGGCTTGCGAATGTAAAAAGGAAGACGTTATTAAACCCGAACTCGACGGCCCCGTTCTTTTCACCAGAAACGGATGCCCCAACTGCAAGACCAGCAAAATGATGCTCGATAAGGCTGGCGTTAAATATTCTGTTGTAAATGCAGAAGAAGATAAAGACCTCACTATTAAACTCGGCGTTAAGAAAGCACCCACCTTGCTTGTTCCTAACGGCAACGGTTACGACGCTTACGACAACGCGAGCGAAATTAGAAAATTCATTGAGAGCAGAAACTAATGTATGATATTATAGTTATCGGCGCAGGCGCGGCAGGAATGACCTCCGCGCTCTACGCTTTAAGAAACGGAAAAACGGTTTTGGTTTTGGAGAGCGAAAGTCTAGGTGGGCAGATCGCAACTTCTCCAAGATTAGAAAATTATCCTTCTATTAAAGAGATAAGTGGCGAGCAGTTTGCTGATAATCTTTTTGAGCAGATCACTCATCACGGTGCAGAAGTGGAGATTGAAAAGGTCGTTGCGGTTGAAAAACTTCAAGATAACACTTTTACCGTTAAGACGGAGTATAACGAATACCAAGCAAAGAGCGTTATCATCGCGTCGGGTGTTAAGCATAAACATCTCCGCACTAAATCTAATAGAGACGATTTAGTCGGTAAAGGCGTTTACTATTGTGCTATTTGTGACGGGCCTTTTTATAAAGGTCAGGAAGTTGCTATTATCGGTGACGCTAACACCGCACTTCAATATAGTTTGCTCCTCGCAAGTTACTGCAAAAAAGTTTACGTTTATACGCTTTTTGATAAATTCTTTGGCGACAAGAGTTTGGTTAAAGCACTCCATTCAAAAGAGAACATCGAGTGGAGACCTAACACTAGCGTAACCGATTTTATCGGTGAGGAAAAGCTCATGGCTATCGAATATAAAGATGCTGACGGAAGCATTAAAACGCACGAAATCCCCGCGGTATTCGTTGCGATAGGTCAAGTTCCCGATAATAAGGCGTTTAGCAACCTCGTTGACTTAGACAATATGGGATATATTATCTCGGACGAAACTTGTAAGACAAAGACGGAAGGCTTGTTCGTTGCGGGCGATTGTAGAACAAAGGCGGTTAGACAAGTGTCTACTGCCGTTGGCGACGGCGCAGTCGCGGCAACCAACGCAAGCGTATATTTAGAAAGCTTAGATAATTAAATAAAATAAAGGCGGTACTAAAAAGCACCGCCTTTATTTTATGGAAAATATGAAAAAAGTTTAAACAAATTAGTTTACTGAACTATCTGGAACGGTGAAGCCTAAACTTATCATTAAAGCAGTATTCACTCGTTGCATAGTAACGGGGGAGAGTTCGCCGATTCGCTCTTTTAGCCTGCGCTTATCAAGCGTCCGTATTTGTTCCAAAAGAATAACTGAATCTTTTATTAGTCCAAACTGGTTTGCGTTCAGTTCGATGTGCGTCGGAAGCTTGGCTTTATTTATCTGGCTGGTAATTGCCGCCGCTATTATGGTCGGACTGTATTTGTTGCCAGTATCGTTTTGAACTATCAAAATGGGACGAACACCGCCTTGCTCGCTTCCTACTACTGGACTTAAATCCGCATAGTATAATTCTCCTCGTTTTATCATAAATTCTCCCAGTCGCTAAAGTAATATCCCATTATCAATTTATGTATTTTCCTTGTAAAGGGTTACTTTGCTAGTTAAGTTTTACCCTTGTATCAAAGATTATATACGTAGAAAAATTATTTTCAATCGTTATATGCGCAAATTCTTTGTTTTCCATTTGACAAGATTAAAGTTTTATAGTAAAATCAATCTGTAATCGTTCGAGAAATCAGTTTTTTCATCGAGGTTCCATAGTTAAACGGATAAGTCGAGGCAAGCTCGACGGCGTTCGCGTATTACATACGCTCGGCAAAACATTGTTGCATCCGTTTAACAAAAAGATTGCATAAAGCATAAAGGTTCCATAGTTAAACGGA
This sequence comes from Clostridia bacterium, assembly GCA_017414525.1. Lineage (GTDB taxonomy): Bacteria > Bacillota > Clostridia > Christensenellales > Borkfalkiaceae > UBA1259. The sequence continues at coordinate 3,142 of JAFQLO010000072.1, forward strand.
TATAACAAGCCCCTCCT
>JAFQLO010000073.1 GCA_017414525.1 Clostridia bacterium
ATAAGGGCAAGAAGTAAGGCAAAACAAACCTTCCTCATTCAACTTGCTTGCGGTTCTTCTGGTTATCTTCCCACCGAAAAGGCGGAAAAAGGCGGTCACTATTCAGCGTACGTTTCAAGTGGTTATACTGGTCACGAGGGTGGCGACCTATTAGTTCGCGAAACGTTAGAGAGAATTAACAAGAAGTTTTAGGGGGTAATATGAATCACGGTATAGTATTTCTTAACAATAAGGCTATGAGAGAACTTGGGGTTCTCGATATGAAAGAGGCTATGCACGATGCGAAGAGGGCGTACTGCCTAACTGAAAAAGGAGACGTTATTGCACCTGGAAAGTGCGTAATGCGTTGGGGAAAAAAACCTGAAGACGAAAACGTTCTAGGAAGAATAAACGCTATGCCTGGTTACATCGGCGGTGAGTACGATATGGCGGGTATAAAGTGGATAGGTAGCGGACCAATGAACTATAAAAAAGGTTTACCCAGAGCAAGCGTAACGGTAATTTTGAACGACCCTGATACTAAACTTCCAGTATGTATTGCAGACGGAACTGAAGTAAGCGTTAAAAGGACGGGTGCTTCGGGCGGTGTAGCAATTGAACTTTTAGCGAAATCTAATGCTAGCACTATGCTTATTTGTGGAACTGGCGCACAAGCACCTGCGCAACTCGAGGCGGCGCTAATTTCACGTCCTACAATTAAAACAGTTTACGCTTACGATATTCGCCATGAGAGTTCTAAGAAGTTCGCTGAAAATATGATGGCAAAGTTTGCAGGAATAACGGTTGTTCCCGTTGATAATCCCGAAGAGGCGGCTAAAAAGAGCGATATTATAGACTGCGTAACTCTTGCAACAGATCCTTTTATAAAAGGCGAATGGCTAAAAAAAGGCGCACTGGTTATGAATATGGCTGACTACGAGGTCGATTACGACTGCGTAAGAAGAGCAAACAAAATAGTGTGCGATTATTGGGATACTATTAAGCACAGAATGATAAGTACCGTAGCGTTTATGTGGCGTGATGGACTTATAAAGGACGAAGATATTCACGCAGAACTTGGCGAAATATTAAACGGTAAAAAGTGCGGAAGAGAAAACGACGATGAAATAATTTATTTTAACGCCGTAGGCGCAGGAATACTAGACCTAGCGGTCGTTACTCGTTGCTATAAAAAAGCGTTAGAGCAAAATAAAGGAATAAAAATCCCTTACTGGGAAGATTAGAGGAGCGATAATTATGAAAATAGCATTTGCAGGCTTTGGCGAGGTAAACACTCCCATAGAGATTATTGAAAGAAAGTGCGGTAAAGCGTTAGAGGACTTGAAAGCGTCAGGTGCGGAAGTTTATTCTTGCTATCCCATTACTGACGACTACGAGGAAAAGGACGTAAACAAAGCACTCGACTACTTTACTGGTAAAGACTTTGACTGCTTGGTAGTTTGTATTGCTGGTTGGATTCCCACTCACGCAGTAGTAAAAGTTACCGAAAAATTCCGCCATATTCCTATGGTTTTATGGGGGCTCTGCGGTTGGATGGAAGACGGCAGAATCGTCACCACCGCCGACCAAGCGGGAACTACCGCACTTAGAAAAACTTTTAAGGATTTAGGGTATAAGTTCACTTATATTTACGATATTATCGGTAAGCCGTCAAACGTAGACAGAGTATTGTCGTTTGCAAAGGCTGCGGCTGCTTTTAACGAGATTAGATACGCTAAAATCGGGCATATGGGATTTAGAGATATGCACCTTTACGGAACGCTCTTCGAGGGCTCTTCCTTAAAGAGAGAGATCGGTGCTGAAATAGAGTGCTTTGAAATGCTTGAAGTAGTTCAACGCGCGGAAAAGAAGACTGATGAAGAGATCGACGCCGTAATAAAAGAAACAGTTTCCACTTGGAAATTCCTTAAAAAAGCCGATGAAAAAGTGGTAAGACGCGGCGTTAAATATTATCTCGCGCTTAAGGATATCGTTAAGGAAAGAAATTATAAGGCAGTTTCCTTAAAAGACGTTGACGGTATGAAAAAACTCTTAGGTTTCCCGCCCGCAATGATCTTTATGCTTCTTGCGGATAGAGAGGGTATTTGCACCGTTCCCGAAAACGACTGTTTAGGTAACGTCACGCAGGTTATCGTAAACGCTTTAACAGGTCAAATTGCAGCCTACTTAGAGTTTTACGAATTCTTTGAGGACGGCGTTTTAGCGGGCGTTCCCGACTACGTTCCAAAGGAAATTGTTGACGGTGAAGTTACCGTTAGCCCCGAGGCGTTTGGACTTCTTGACCAAGGCGTACTTAACGTTTCAAAGGTTAAAGAGGGCGAACTCACTATGTGTAGACTAGGCTACGAGGACGGAAAATACGTTATGCACGTAGTAATGGGCGAGGGCGTTAACCCAGGCAAGTGGGAAGAGGCTGGTTGGGCTCAACCCGCACCGCAACTCCCCGCGCTTAAAGTGTTGATGAACGACGTGGAAGATTTTGCTGAAAAAGTTATGTGTCAGCACTATATCATCTCTTACGGCGATAATCTTGAACTCATCAAAGACTTCTGTAAGATTGCAGGTATTGAAATTATATAGGTAAAATCATGAATAATATTAGCGTAAACTTTAAAGAAGAAAGAGGCGTAATGAAACCGCTTAACGGAGTGTGTTGTGCACCATACGTTGAGCGTCTAGGTTCTAATCAGAGCACGATAAAGAAAATGTTTACGGCGGCACACGTTCCTTATTGCCGTACGCATGACTGCGAGGGGATAAGAAACCGCTCGTGCCTTGTGGATATTCCAAAAGTCTTCCCAAATTTTGATGCGGACGAAAACGACCCTAACAACTATGATTTTCACTATTCCGACGAATATATCGGCGCAATTCAAAATGCGGGAACGGAAACTTATTATAGACTCGGTTGCTCAATAGAATGGGGTAGCAAAAAGTACGTTTCTTTAATGCCCACCGATTTTGCTAAATGGGCAAGAATTTGCGAGCACGTTATTATGCACTATAACGAGGGCTGGGCAAACGGCTTTAACTATAACTTGCAGTACTGGGAGATTTGGAATGAACCGGAAAACCCCGGAAACACTTGGGGACCTAGCCAGTGGTCTGGCACGGAAGAAGAATTCTTAGAATTATATAAAACTGCATCAAAATACTTAAAATCAAAATTCCCCGCATTAAAAATCGGCGGATACGGCAGTTGTGGGTTTTACGCTATCAATCGTGAAAACGTTCACGAAACGAGGCAGATGTTCGTTCAGTATTTTATCGACTTTTTAACTATGTGTAAGAAAGAAAACTGTCCTATGGATTTCTTTACTTGGCATATTTATACTGGAAGTCCAGAGGAGATATTAGAGCACGCGCGTTTCGTTAGGGAAAAGCTTGACGAGTTCGGATTTAATGATGCCGAATCGCACCTTAACGAGTGGAACTATCAAGACGAGGGAACCGTTTATATGTGCAAGCACACTATGGACGGCGGTGCGTTTTTAACTAAGGCTATGACGCTTATGCAGCATACCGATCTCGTGGATAAGGCGATGTATTATTCTATGTCTTCTATGACGCTCTATAACGGCTTTATCGACCACCGTGACGGCACGCCTTCTCCTTCGTGGTATGCTTACGTCGCTTACGGTCACGTTTATCACCTTGGAACAGGCGTTTCGGTGAATTACGACGGAGATATTCACGCAGTAGCATCTAAAAACGAGAGCGAGAGCGCAGTTCTTCTCACTAACCACAGATGCGAGGACGATAAGGTAACATTAAACGTAGATGGAATAGTTGGCAAAAAGGCGGTAGTTATCTATAATACCGACGAAAAGCATATGAAAGAAGAGTTTACTTTTACCGTTAAAGATGACGTAATTATGGAACTTACCATTCCGCAGAACACGGTAGTGTTAATTAAATTTATATAAGTAAAAAAATAAAACGCCTGACGCTAACTGCGTCAGGCGTTTTTTCTTTGTCGTTATTCTTCAATAAATACCGCAAAACCCTTATTTGATGAAACGGTTAAGTTTCCATTTTCAATTTTATATTCTGCATCTTTAATTTCAAAAGGTGTAACCTTTCCACTAACTGGATAGGAGAGAGTGTTACTTTCAAAAAAATCAAAGTAAATATACTTCTTTTCGCCGTAGGGTATGGCATAAACAGAACTATCTTTATCAGCAAAGAAGTATCTTTTATAAGCAACGCCTCTAGCGTGCGCAAATTCACCGTCCATAAAGTGAGGATAACCCTTTCTAGTTCTAATAATAAAGATAGGACAATTAACCTTTTTTCTTACCTCAGGCACACCGTCAAAAACGGGGAGGTATCCCATAGCGAAAGCGAGTTTTAAGTTGCCGTCAGCGTCTTTGCTGTAATCAACGAAACGCTCGGTCGGGTAATCGGGATTTTCGTTATGCTCTTTGCTAGGGTAAAAACAGTTAGGAAATGGAGCACCGCTAAGTGGATAAGGCACTGAGAAATCAAACGTTCCCTCGTCGGTAGTAAAGGTTTTAAGTTTAGGGATATAACGGTGATTAACTCCGCCGTATAGATTATGAAAACCTTGGTGCATTACCGCGAAAAATCTCTCTAATACCGTATCGCCAAGTGCCGTCACTTCAAAATCGCAAAGCACCGCTCCGTCGGGCGTAAAGCGGTAAGTCATCTTGTGGTTTACCATAGGTTCGCCAAAATCCGATAGGTTGATAGTTTTGGTATAACCGCCATTGGGACGCTCGTTGGTAAGCGCAGGTGCAACGGTCGCGGGGTTAATAATATCGTATTCTTCGATAATCTCCGCGTAATCGCATTCTAGCGTTGATTCAACCGTGCGAGGCTTGCCGTCTATATAACCAACCAGTTTTCTCTGTTTATGGCGAATGGCAGAAGATAGATAAGTTCTCTCCGTCTGCTCAACGATTTTAATGCCGTTAGTGTCAGCACCGTTAGCAATATAGTCTAGATTGCCAGTAATAGTGCGTACGAACTTATATTTAGTTACGCTTTCTCCAACGTTTTCTGAAATAAAGAGCAAATAATCTTCGTTTTGCACTCTAACAAGGGTGAATTTGACGCCATTTTGATCTTTGTAAATAGCCCCGACGTCACTAACGGTTTTTCCGTGAGCGGGGGAGTAAACCAAAATCGCGTCCGCTTGACCGTGGTTGCCCCCGATAAAGTCGCTGTTAACTTGGCAGGGCGACGCCTCGTCCGATGCTTGCGCAATATAAGTGCCTTGCCCGGTCACTTTGTTTTTAATAGAAACGGTGTGGAATTCTACTGGGTTATTTGCAGTAACCGCACCGCCGTCCATATGCCTGAACTGATGAACGATATCGTATTCCTCGTTTAACGAGGTTATAATGGTGGCGATACCTATAAACTTTCTAATAAACATAATTAAACTTCTTCAATAAACGTTGCGTGACCTTTTGATCCACTAGCAGTAATAACGCCGTCTTTAATCTGATATTCTACTCCGTCAGCCTCGTATAAAGAAACCTTTCCAGAAACGGGGTAGGTAAGAGTGTTGTTCTCAAAGAAATCAAAATAAATATATTTTTTTCCTTCGTATTCCATAGCGTAAACGGACGCGCGATTTTCAGTATCAAAGAACTTCTTGTAAGCACAGCCGTGGAAATGATTTACGTTGATAGCGGTTGCAAAGTTAGGGTAAGCCTTTCTCGTTTTATAAATATGAATAGCGTAATGAAGTAAATCCTTTCTCTTTTCTTTTTCTCCGTCGTAAACGGGTAAGTATCCGCAAGCAAAACCTAATTTATCCACGCCGTCCTTGTCTCTAAAATAGTCCACTATTCTGTCAAACGGATCGTCGGGGTTAATAAAGTCGTCTTTAGACGGAGAATAACTTTCAGGATAAGCACCGCCACGAAGAGGTAAGGGGGAAGAATAGTCAAAAGTTCCTTCGGGAGTAGTAAACGGTTTAAGTTTAGATAAATATCTATGAATACCACCGCCGAAAACGTCCCTCTTTTCTTGATACATAACGCCCATAAACCTATCGAACCTAACGTCCATAAGTTTTGTAACGTCAAAATCAACCAAAATAGTTCCGTCTGGATTAATGCGGAAAATATACTTGATTTTAAGCATAGGCTCGCCGATAAGGCTCATATCGGGTGTGTGTTTGTAACCTCCTTCGGGGCGTTCCGCCGTAAGGATAGGAGCGACGGTAGCGGGGTTAATAATATCGTATTCTTCAATCATCTCTGCGTAATCACATTCCATTGAAGTTAAAACGGTTTTAGCCTTGCCGTCTTTATAGCCAACTATCTTTTTCCTAAGCATTCTGTTTGCGCTGTAAAGGAAATCGGGGGATATTTGTTCTAAGGGCACGATATCGTCTTTATTTTCGCCGTTAGAAAGGTAAGTTAGTTTTCCGCTAACGTTCATTTTAAACTTATAGTTAAGCGTACTCTCTCCAATGTTTTCTGAAACTACTCTAACGTAATCTTCGTTATGGATAAAAATAATGGTGAATTTAGTTCCCTCGTCGTCTTTATAAACAGCGCCGACGTCTTTTAAGGTCTTTCCGTGAGAGGGCGCGTAAACGCTAACGCAACAAGGTTCACCGTGACCGCCACCGATAAAGTGACCGTTCATAACTACGGGAGGATCTTCGTCTGAAGAGGTGGAAAGAATAAAGTTCGCGTTCCAACTGTTCCTATCTTCCTTTTCGATGAGGGCAGAAGAGAGATAATCAATATGGTCGTTTCTAGAAAGAGGCGCGCCGTCCATATTAGTGAACTGATGAACTATATCGAATTTATCGTTAAAATTCGCTCTAAATAAAACCCAACAAGAAATCTTTGAAATAA
>JAFQLO010000074.1 GCA_017414525.1 Clostridia bacterium
ATATTAATAAACTAAGGAAGACATTATGGACGAAATTAAGAATACTCCCGTTGTGGAAGAACAAGACCTCAACGAGATTTTAAGAATAAGAAGAGAAAAGCTCGATAACCTCATTAAGAGTGGCAAGAACCCCTTTGAAAAGGTTAGATACGATAGAACTGCTTATAGTCAGGATATTAAGGATAACTACGCTGACTACGAGGGTAAAGAAGTTGGTATTGCTGGTAGACTTATCAGTAAGAGAATTATGGGAAAAGCGTCTTTCGCCGTTATTTTGGACGGAAAGGGCACTATCCAGTCTTATCTCTCAATCAACGATTTGGCAGACGATTACCTTGCGTTTAAGGAATACGATATAGGTGATATCGTGGGAATTACCGGCGAAGTGTTCACCACCAGAACGGGCGAAGTTTCTATCCACGCAAGAAAGATTGAACTTCTCTCTAAATCACTTCTTCCTCTCCCCGAAAAATATCACGGATTAAAGGACGAGGATACCAGATACCGTCAAAGGGAAATCGATCTCATCGCTAACCCCGAGGTTAAGCGTACTTTTATCGCGCGTTCAAAAATTATGGCGGCAATCAGAAGTTATCTTGACGGCGTTGGCTATTTAGAAGTTGACACGCCCGTTCTCCAACCCTTGGAAATCGGTGCGTCTGCAAGACCGTTTAAGACTCACCACAACGCACTCGATATCGATATGTATCTCCGCATCGAAACCGAACTATACTTAAAGAGATTAATCGTCGGCGGTTTTGATAAGGTTTACGAAGTTGGTAGAATTTTTAGAAACGAGGGTATGGATAGATCTCATAACCCAGAATTCACCACCGTTGAAATGTATCAGGCTTATAGCGATTACCTCGATATGATGAACTTAATCGAAGATATGTATCGCACCATAACCCTTAAGGTTTGTGGAACTGATAAAATTACTTATCAGGGCGTGGAAATTGATATGGGCAAAAAGTGGGAAAGACTCACTATGGTCGAGGCTGTTAAAAAGTACGCTGGTGTTGATTATAACGACTGGGCAACCGACGAACAGGCAAGACAAGTCGCTAAAGAAAAGGGCGTAGAAGTTGAAGAGGGTGACGAGGCTACTAAAGGGCACGTTCTCATCGCGTTCTTCGACGCGTTCGTTGAAGAAAAACTCGTTCAACCTACCATTATTTACGATTACCCCGTAGAAAATTCCCCTCTCGCAAAGAGAAAGCCCTCTAATCCCGCTTTCACCGAGAGATTTGAATACTTTATTTACGCTAGAGAAATGGGCAACGCATTCTCCGAACTTAACGATCCTATTGACCAAAAGGAAAGATTCGTTAAGCAAGTTGAAGCAAAGCGTGCAAGAGGCGGTAACGACGCTAAAGTGGACGAAGATTTCGTAACTGCTCTAGAATACGGTCTTCCCCCAACAGGCGGTCTCGGCTTTGGTGTTGACCGTTTGGTAATGCTTCTTACCGACAGTGCGTCAATAAGGGATGTAATCTTATTCCCAACCATGAAACCTAAAAACTGATTATAAGCTACGCAATACTGCGTTAACTGTTCGCGCCTCGGAACTTCGATGACCAGACGGTCTATCTCATCTCCTCGGCGGAACGAGCCTTGTCTTGCTTGCTTCTAACCAGTTTTTACAAAAATGCCTAATAAACTTCGTTATGCTGTGTTTCTGCTCGCAACTTGCGACCTCGATAACCAACAAGGTTTATCTCGTCCGCTCGTTGGAGCGAGCCTTGCCTAACTCGTTTCTTAGTCGTTTTTACAAAACGCTATTAGGTGGCAGAACACTGCGTTAACCACTTAGCGTTTTGATTTTACTTAACAATAAATTTTACACTTCTATTAATTGAGGAGTTAAATGGATAACAGAATTACTAAAAAAAGATTACACGCTTATTTATCTTATCAATGGATTATGATAATCCTCTTTGCGTTAGTTGCGATTATTTTAGTTAACGGTATTTACGCTGCTATCGGCGTAAGACCTACCACTGGTCAGCATTTTAAGGTGTATTACGATAATAATTTTTCTTCGACTACGTCAAGCAAACTTGAAAGTCTTATTTTTAGAGAAAAAGCACTTAGTTACGATGTTTTAGAAGAAGACTACGAGGTTTTGGTTGGTGACGGGCAGACGGACGTTTTAGGAATTCGTCTTTCCGTTCAAGAGGGCGATATTATTATAACGGACAGAAAGCAGCCGCCCAAAGAAGCAGAACTTAGAGACGAGAAGACCATTCGTGCAAGATACATCGTTGACGTTCACAGCGTTTATACTATAGACGGCTTGCTTAAAGATGCAAAAACATACTTAAATAAGTTCGCAAAAGACGGAGTGACCGACTTAACTTACGCGAATATGGACGTTTCAAAAATAGACGCGCACTTTTTAGAAAGAATGAAAGGTGATAATCGTTTTAGAAATGATAAGCAGAAAGAAGAAGGCAAGTTGCTTGAGCGAGCAAGAATAGAAAAGCTCTGCGAAGACGTTGCGTATTTTGAAAAATTCTTAAATGAAGCACCCGAAGAATACTTCTTTAGACATACTAAGTACGAGCACTTAAAGGAGTTGTGGGGTACTGAGGATTACGATAACGCCATAAAGGCAGAAATTGAGGCTGGAAGAGCAAACGCTATTTACGGCTTAAACGTCGGTATGTTTAGCGGTGGCAAGAGTCAGCCGGAAGAATACTTTAAGCTAAACGGTGCGGAAAACGCAAAAGACTCGGTAATGATGGCGTTTAACTTCTTAGAATATCAGCCAGACTTGCAGTTTGAGTGCTTGCAGTTTATGTGTGCGATTATCCGTGAGTGTACAGGAATATAATTGATTATGAAAGGTAAATTTATAACTTTCGAGGGTTGCGAGGGGGTTGGCAAATCTCGTCAGATAAAACTTCTCGAAGAATATTTAAGCAAAAACCAGATAAAGTACTATCTCACTAGAGAACCGGGTGGTAACCCAGTTTCCGAACAGATAAGAAATGTTATTCTCGACGGTAAAAATACTACGATGACCGACGAGTGTGAGGCTCTTTTATACGCTGCGGCGAGAGTTCAACTCTTAAAAGAGGTCGTTAAGCCAAAGCTCGATAACGGCGAACTGGTTTTTTGCGATAGATATATTGATTCCTCTTTGGCGTATCAGGGATATGCTAGAGGGCTAGGCGTGGAGTTCGTGGAAAAAATTAACGATTACGCCTTAAAAAACTTTACTCCCGATTATACTGTGTTTTTGAACCTTCCGCCAGAGCAAGCGTTCAAGAGAAAGGGTGGCGTTGATAAGACGGATAGGCTTGAACTTTCGGGAATGGAATTCCACAACAGAGTTTACGAAGGGTATTTGTCACTTGCAAAAAAATATAGCGACAGATTTATCGTGATCGACGCTAGTGGAGAAAAAGAAGAAACTCAACAAAAAATTATTGATGCTTTAAAAGAAAAGGGCGTTATATGACCGATTTGTTATCTTTAATTAAAGAAACGGGCGCGTACCGCGCGGTAGAGGGGGATAAAAAGAGGGGAATGCTTTCCCACGCTTACCTCCTTATAACTGCGGACGGGGCAAACCTAGATAATTACTTAAAGATATTTTCTAAACTTATTGCGTGCAAGGACGGCTGTGCGTGCGGTGATTGCAGGGCGTGTAGGCTAATAGACGAGGGGGTTTATCCCGACGTTTACCGTTTCCCAAAAGACGGCGAGGCTATAACTGCTGAAGAAGTAAATCTCTTAATAGAAGAGAGTTATATTAAACCCATTGAGGGCGATAAAAAGATATTCGTTTTAAGCCACGCCGAGAATATGAATTTAGCGGCGCAGAATAAACTCTTAAAAACTCTAGAAGAACCGCCAAAAGGCGTGCATATTTTGCTTGGAACTACCAGCGAATTTCCGCTTTTGCCCACGGTAAAGTCAAGGGTGAAAAAGATAGAAATCCCAGCGTTTACGCCAGAAAAACTGTTTAACGCGCTAAAAGATGATTATCCCGACGAGCAGAAATTAAAGCAGGCAATCGCTTGTGGTGATGGGACGGTCGGCGGTGTGGTTAGCCTTTACGGTGACGAAAAACTCTCACTCGTAGAGGACTTGGTTATGGACGTTTTAGTCAATATGCAGTCTAGTAAGGACGTTTTAGATTATTCTATTAAGATTTCTTCAAACTGTCAGGATATAACAGATTTTATTACCGTGTTAAAACTTACGCTTAGAGATTTGCTCGTTTTAACCGAGGGTAGAGAAACGGAAGTTTTTAATAAGAGTAAAATAAGCGCGCTAAAAAATGCGCAAAATTTCTGTACGGGCTCAATCGTTTACGCGTTAGAGCACGCTGCGGAAGCGGAAAAACGAAAAAAGTTCAACGCCAACCAAACTATGCTTTTGGAATGGCTTTTGTTTAAGATTCTGGAGGGAAAATATAAATGGCGAAAATTATAGGTGTTAAGTTCAAAAACACCGCTAAAGTATATTACTTTGCGCCCGCTAACGATACCGACGTTTACGAAGAAAAATCGGGTGTCGTAGTGGAAACGGCAAAGGGCACGGAATACGGAACTGTAGTATTCGGTGTTAAGGAAGTGGACGAGAAGGATATCGTTCATCCACTTAAACCTATTTTAAGAAAGGCAACCGAAAAGGACGAAAAGCTCGTAAAAGAAAACGAAAAGAAAATTCCTGCCGCTATGGAATATGCAGGGCAAAAGATAGCAGAGATGAACTTAAAAATGAAGCTTATCGGTTGCGAATATTCTTTTGACGGCAAAAAGATAGTTTTCTACTTCACTTCTGACGGAAGAGTAGATTTTAGAGAACTCGTCAAAGTGTTAGCGGCAAAATTCCATTTAAGAATCGAACTTCGTCAAGTGGGAATTAGAGATGAAACCAAGATTTTGGGCGGAATTGCACCCTGCGGAAGAACTTGCTGTTGTGCAAGTTGTTTGCCTGATTTTGGCAAAGTAACCATTAAAATGGCTAAAAACCAAGGTCTTCATTTAAACCCTAATAAAATAAGCGGGCTTTGCGGTAGACTTATGTGTTGTTTAGAGTATGAAAACGATTACTACGCAGAAGTTTATAAAAAGATGCCTAAGGTTGGCGGAACTGTTGGAACGCCTGAGGGCGAGGGCGTCGTCGTTTCTAACGATATGCTAAAACTCATCTCTAAGGTTAGAATATCTAAAGGCGAGGGTGCGGACGTTTATAAGGATTTCCCAGTTGACAGGTTAGAGTTTAAACGCGCTAAACCTGCTGAAAAAGAAGACGACGACGAAGAAGTCGGTGAAGACGTTAAAAAAATTTTGGATTAAGTGTTTACAAACGGAAAAGTTTGTGATACAATATAATATATAACTTTTAGGAGGAGACTCTAATGGCATACAAAATCAGTGATCAGTGTATTTCTTGCGGTGCGTGTGCGGACACTTGTCCTTGTGGCGCAATCAGCGAGGGCGAAACGCAATACGTTATCGATGCAGAAGCTTGCATGAGTTGCGGTGCGTGCGCAGAAGGTTGCCCAGTTGAGGCTATTTCTGAAGAATAACAATCAACCAGGTAAAGGGGTGCGGCAACTTCGCCGCACCTTACTTTTTTATTTTAGGCTCGTTCACAAAATCTAGTTGATTTTTGACGGAAAAATACTTCAAATTACTTCGCGTTTTTCTCGGGAACATACCGCTACGGGTATGCCCCCTAAAAACAACGCTCGTTCTTCTTGTATTTTTCTCGTCAAATCGCATAAATGCTAATCAACTATCTTTTGTTCACTCGCCTTTGATTTATAGGCATTAACGAAAATTAGTTGATTTTTGGCGGAAAAATACTACTAATTACTTCGCGTTTTCCTCGGGAACATACCTTACAGGTATGCCCCCTAAAAACAACGCTCGTTCTTCTTGTATTTTTCTCGCCAAACCGCATAAATGCTAATCAACTATCTTTTGTTCACTCGCCTTTGATTTTAGGCGAAAACACTGCGATAATAATCAATCCTTTTATGTGAACGCCTCATTGTTTTAATTATGCAAAGAATAGAAAATTTAAACGTCGGGGATTTAAGAATTTACCAAGACGACGATTTATATAAATTTACTTCAGACTCCGTTCTGCTCTCTCGGTTTGCTAAAGTCAAGTCGGGTGACGTGGTCGGTGATTTTTGTGCAGGCAGCGGAATAGTCGGTTTGCATCTATTAGGGCTTAATCAAAATTTAATTAAGTCCTTAACGCTCGTGGAAAAACAGACGCCCCTTTATGAAATGTCAAAAAAGAGCATTGAGCTTAACGGTTTGGAGGAAAAAGTGTTTGCGGTAAACTCTGCGCTCCAAGACTTACCGAATGAATTTAACGGCAAGTTTTCACTCATCACTTGTAACCCCCCGTATATGCCCGTTGGCAGTGGGTTTTTGGATAAGGACGAGCACGTTGCAATTTGCAGAACGGAAATTTGTTTACCGTTAGACGAACTAATAAAGGCTATTGCTCGCTCGCTTAAATACGGCGGAAGAGTGTGCATGGTTCACCGTGCGGATAGGCTGATTGACGTTATTAAGAAAATGACCGAAAAAAATATTGAGCCAAAAAGGTTACAGTTTGTTTCTGGCGGAGCGGATAAAGAGCCTTATCTCTTTATGATTGAAGGGGTTTTGGGCGGTAAAAGTGGAATTAAAATTTTGAACACGGTAATAAATTGATATGTTATATTTTGTTGGAACGCCGATAGGCAACTTAAAAGACATAAGTTTTAGAGCGTTAGAAGTTTTAAGAGAAGTGGACGAAATCGCTTGCGAGGATACCCGCCATTCTTTGGGACTTCTAAATGCTTACGAGATAAAAAAACCTCTTTTTTCTTACCATAAGTTTAACGAAAAAGAGGCGGGAGAAAAGATAATCGAAAAATTAAAAGCGGGTAAAAATATCGCACTCATCACCGATGCGGGAATGCCCGTTATCTCCGATCCCGGCAACATTCTAACCAAAATGCTAATAGAAAACGGCGAGGAGTTCACGGTTATTCCGGGGGCGTGCGCATTCGTTTCCGCTCTAGTTCTGTCTGGGCTTGATAGCGGAAGGTTTTGCTTTTTAGGGTTTATGCCCGAAAAGAGCGGAGAGAGAAAGGCGTTTTTAGAAAAGTATAAAAACCTCGACGTAACGCTTATCTTTTATTCTGCCCCTCACGACGTAAAAAAGGATATAGAGAGCATTTATTCGGTGTTTGGCGATAGGCGTGCGGTAGCCGTCAAAGAGATAACCAAAATTCACGAGAAGAGTTTGCGCTTTAACTTAAAAGAGGGGCTTGACGGAGAACAGAAAGGTGAGTTCGTTATTTTAGTCGAGGGAGCGAAGGAGCAAAACGACAACTTAAAACTAACCGAAAAAGAACATATTGAACTGTATATTAAAAACGGAATGGATAAAAAAGAGGCGTTAAAAGCGGTTGCGAAAGAGCGTGGCGTCTCCAAATCTTCCCTTTATAAATATACTATCGAGGAGAATTTATGAGAGAACATAACGGAAAAACTTTTATAGAAAAAGAGGAGCACGATATTGAAGAACTTAAAGAAATAGTCAAAATTCTTCGCTCACCAGTAGGGTGCGAATGGGATAGGGCGCAAGATTTTGCCTCTATGAAAAAGTGCCTTACCGATGAAACTCAAGAGGTTTTGGACGCTATCGATAAAAAAGACTATAACAACTTAAAAGAAGAGCTTGGCGACGTGCTTTTGCAAGTGGTTATGCAGAGCGAAATTGCAGAGGAAGAGGGATTATTTAACTTTAACGACGTGGTGCAAATAGTTTCAGAAAAACTCATTCGCCGTCACCCACACGTTTTTGGTGACGAGCCACGCCCCACCACTCCTGAGGAAAGCTTAAAACTTTGGAGAAAGGTTAAAGAAATAGAAAAAGCAAGAAAGAACAAATAGAAAAAGCAAGGCGTACGCCTTGCTTTTTTAATATTGAAACCGCTTGATAAATATTTTTTTATGTGCTATACTAACTATGCTACACAAATAAATAACATTCGAAATGAACGAAAAAAGGAATATTCTTCCTTTTTTTAGATATACTTCCAATTAGAAATTTGTAAAAATGCAAATTCCAAAATGGGAGTGTTCGTTCATTTCTGTTTATTTGTGTAGCAACAATCGGGGTTTGCGTTTTAGGTGCGTTAACTCTAGTTGACGCACTTTTTTATTTTTGGAGGAGTTATGAGAAAAAGAGCCACGAAAGCAGAACAAGCGGCGCTTATTGAAGAACTTGCCGATAAAATTCGCAAAGAGATGGACGAAGAGTTTTTAAAAAGGCAAGTTGAGATGTGGGCGGCGGAGGCGACGCTAGTTGCAAGCCTAGACGAAAGACAAAAAGCGTTATACGAAGATTTCCGCAAAAAGCGAGAAATCGTAGTCGATTTTGTGAGCGAAACAAATAAAAAGGACTAACGCCGTTAGTCCTTTTTTAGTATTTTATTTTTCAATGATAAACTGTTCGTCTTCTTTAAGGTCAACCACAATGCAGTCGTTCATATAAGTGCATTCTGGGAGGACGATAAGAGCGGTCAAACTTTCGTCGTTAGCGGGAAGAGGTGCTAAGTGCCACACGCAAGCGTTCATTTTAACCATAGTGTTTTTAGGAACTAAGAAGGCTTTGGTATGTTCTGGAACGGGTTTTCCTGCAGACGGTGGAGCAACGTGCAAAATCATATCGCCAGAGATAGGCATAATCATTTCACAAGTAGTTGTGTGATATTCCACTTGAGTAATTTTATATTCTCCTGGATTTTTAACGGTAATAGGTGAAAATCCAACCTGCCCTTGGTGATAAGCGATAAGCCTATCGGGATAAAAGGTGTGGATTGCGCCCGAAAGCCCGTAGCCGTCGGGATTAGCAAAATCGTAGTAGCTACCAAACGGCGCAAACGCTTCTTTAGTTAATTTTTCAAGTTTAATTTTTCTCATAATATTCTCCCTAAAATTATTTTTTATCCGTGCTGCCGAACCCGCCCGTGCGGTTAGCAGTGGCGTTATCGTCAACGGTGATTCCATACTCAATAAAAATTCCTTGCGCAAACGCCTTTCCTTCTTCGATAAAAAGTTCTTTATCTCCGCAGTTGGTCATTTTAATAAAAATATGCCCCTCGTTTTCCGCAAAATAATAATCGCTATCGATTATGCCGACGGTGTTGTCTAGCGATAGGCGGTACTTAAACCCTAAACTACTTCTAGGATAAATTTTTAGCACCCAGCCATCGTCGATTTTTGCCCTTATTCCAGTTGGAATTTTAATTCCCTCGTTGGGCAAAAGGGAAAAACTTTTGGGCGCAAAGAAGTCGTATCCCGCAGAACCAGCGGTGGCTCTAGTAGGGAGAGTGATTTTTTCGTACTCTTCTTTACTGCCGCTTTTAAGATATTCACTTTCACTAACCTTAAAAAATTGTGCGATTCTTTTCATTAAAATACCTGTGTAAAAGTTTTTGCATTAAAATAATTGTATCAAAAATAGGCGCATTATGCAAGCGTATTTTTAAATTCCCTTTTTAAGAGTCGCTGCGCGCTTATTATAAACAACGGTAGAAACCGCCATAAACACGAACAAAACCATTAAAAATACTGGGAAAAGTTCGATGGAAATAAAATCTGCAATAAATCCGAAAACTGGTGGCATTAAAAGTATGCCTAGGTTACAGCACGCCATCTGCGTTGCAACAACCGATTGAGAAAGGTCACTGCCAAAATTATACGGCGTAAGCAGTATGCAGTTTGGGAAGGTCGGCCCGTTACCGAACCCTATCATAAAGAGCGCAACCCCTTTTAATATGGGCGGAATGGGCAAAAACAACGCAACTATTGCCAAAAACACTATGGAGTAGCCAGTATAAACTATATTTTGTGGCGTCATTTTTCCTGAAAGCAAACCGGAAACGAATCTTCCTGCCGTTATGCCGACGTAATAAAAGGTTACGTAACTTGCAGCCGTCGCTTCAGAAAGGTGCTCTGCACCAACGAAAAATGAACTGCCCCATATCCCGCAGGTAAATTCCAAACCACAAGTGGAGAAGAAAAGTAGCCACGACCACCTTGCAGCAGGCATTTTAGAAAGGGTTATAAGAGAAACGCTCTTTGGCTTTTTCTTTTCCGTTCGTTCTTCTTTTTCGTTTGCGTTTTGGACTTTTTTCCAAAGCGGAATAGCAAGCGTTGCGAAAATCGTTATTGCAACGAGTATAAAAAAGACCAAACGATAACCGCCACGCCAGTCGTTGCCGTTAGATAGCGTTAAAGATATGAGGAGTGGGCTTGCGGAAACCCCCACGCCGTAAAAACAATGCAGAAAGTTCATCGTTCTTGCCGAATAGTGAAGAGCGACGAAGTTGTTTAGCGCAGAGTCTATCGCGCCCGCGCCGAGTCCTAGGGGGAGGGCGAGAAGAATCATAAACCACCCCGAGTTGGAGAGCGAAAAACCTAAAACCGCGAGGGCGGTTGCGCCCGTGCTTACCGCAGTGATAGGTCCAGTGCCGAACTTGTTTATAAGTTTTGCCGCAAATAAACTTGCGGTGACCGTGCCGAGAGAGATCGTGCAAGTGATAAAGTTCGCAAAGCTTATGGGAAGGTCGATATCTAGCCTAATTGCAGGCCACGCCGAACCGAAAACCGAGTCGGGAAGTCCTAACCCTATGAATACTAAAAATATTATAAATAATAACAAAGTTGCCATAAGATTCTCCCTACAAAACGAGCATTAGTCCCAAGACGGACGCGATGACCGTCGGAATTGCAACTGATGCTCCGTAAAGAACGAATTTAGAAAAGGGAAGCTTAACGTCGTAACCTGAAAGAATTTTACTCCACATAATGCCCGCAAGCGCACCGACCGGCGTTAAGAACGCACCGACGTTTGAGCCGATTATTGCGCCGTAAGTTGCGGGAATTGACGTGCCAGAAATAATTCCGCCCGATAAAACGCTCATAGGAATGTTGTTTAGGAGGTTGGATAATAGCGTTCCTAAAATCCCGAAAACTGCTCCGTCCGTCTTTGTTCCGCTAAGTAGCATGCTTGAAAGAATAGAGGTTACGCCTTGCTCGCTTAATGCAAGCACCAAAACGAACATTGATAGAATGAATGGGATAAGTTCATAGGGTGCGCTTTTTAAGGTGAATAGCGTTGGGTGAAGAGTACCCGCTTTAATTAGGTGATATATGCTGGAAATAACCGTTAGCGATATTGCTGCCGCTAGGCAGATAAGCCACATCTCCACCCCGATTAAATCGGAAATCGCAAGAGCCACTATGCACAAAACGAGATGAATTAGAGAAATTATCATCGGGAATTTATGAATTCTATACTGCGGGCCGCTTTCTTCTGTTTGCTCTAAAACGGGAACGGGCGTTTTTAAGTCTTTTCTAAAAATTATCAAAAGTGCGAAAAGCCCGACGAGTCCGCCCAAAATTGCGGGGAGAGCCATCACGGAAAAATAACCCATAAATTCAATACCTGCTGCCCCCGCAAGATAAACGTTTGTGGGGTTGCCGACGATTAGCATCATACTCCAAGTGTTTGCCGCGATAAACTCACCGAACAAAAAGGGGAGGGGTGAAATTTTCGCTTTCTTTGCGAATATGCAGATAGGCGGAGTGAAGGTTAAAATTATAACGTCGTTAGAAGTGAAAATGGTAAGAATAGCAACGACGGCGTAAAGCACTAAAAAGATTTTTAGTTTGCTACCCTTTGCCTTTAAGAAGATTTTAACAGCAACGTAGTTGAAAAATCCCGCGTCCCCTAAAAATATCGAGAGCAAGGTCATCGATAAAAATAGCGTTAGGATTTTAAGCGGATTAACCGCAGTTGGGGCAGTTACTCCTTCTATAACCGAATCAAAAGAGATGCAACCAGTTAGAAGGAGAAGAATAGCGCCGATTAAACAAACGACATAATAAAGCCCTACTTTATGACCTTTAATCATAGTGTAAGGTTTTAATAAAACGGTGGTTATCATCGCTGCGATAGTAAGCGTTGAAATTATAACTGTTGCAACCATAAATTTCTCCTCTTTTGCCTTTGGTATTGTATCACATTTTTAAATAGTGCACAAACGAAAAGAGCAATCTCTAAAAATAAATTGATTATTTTTTAATTTAATAGTACAATAGAGAAAAGGCTACTTCACAAACTCTGACTGATTTTTGGCGGAAAAATTCTGCGAAATACTGTGTGTTTTACTCGGTTACAGACCACGGAGGGTATGCGCCCTCATAAAACACTTGTCTTTCTTGCGTTTTCCTCGCCAAAACCAAATAAATATTTATCAGTCATTTTTTGTTCCATAGCCTAGAGAAAAGGAGATTATATATCATGGTTAAAATAGCAGTGTTTTTTGCCGACGGTACGGAAGAGTTAGAGGGAATAACCCCGGTAGATTTACTTAAAAGGTGCGAGGGTGCTTTTGTTGAAACCGTTTCCGTTTGCGGTAAGAGCATAACCACTTCGCACGGCGTCGTGATAACCCCCGATAAGACGGTGGGCGAGGTGGATTTATTGAGTTACGATGCGCTCGTTATCCCAGGCGGAATGCCAGGGGCGACTAATATTGCCGCTTGCAAAAAGGTGAGCGAGGCGATAGAGAATGCGGAAAAGTCGGGAAAGCTCGTCGCTGCAATTTGCGCTTCTCCCGCAGTAGTTTTAGCGTCGCAAGGATTTTTTAGGGGCAAAAAACTAACTTGTTATCCCGCTCCCGCATTTATAAAGATGCTGAAAAATAACGATTCACGGCGGCGGAAGTAGAAGTTGATAAAAACCTCATTACTGCAAACGGACCGAAATCAGCATTTATGTTTGCAAAAGCAATTTGTGAATATTTAGAACTAAATCCAAAATTTTAAGATATAAAAAAAGCGACTCGTTTGAGTCGCTTTTGTTTTTTTATAGGTTTACTTTTGCCTCGCCATCGGCGTAAGTTATTCTATTGCCAGAGCGAGAGAGTGAATCGTAAAATGTTAAAAACTCTTCTTTTGTGAACATAGGCTTAAAGTTTTTAACTATTTCTTTTGCTCTCGTCGCGCCGTTTGAGAGGAGAATCTCTATCATCGAAAGTTGCCACTTTGCGCTACCGATGCAAGCGTTATCGACGTCGATTATATAATAGTCGTTGCCGTGCCCAGTTCCGATTGCCCCGGGTGCATAGGGGTGAACTGCGGGCATTATGCAAGCGACGTCACCCATATCCGTACTAGCCGACCAATATTCGTCAAAATATTCGTAAGGAAGTTTAAGATCGGATATTGCGTGTGCCTCTTCTGCAACCTTTAGCATATCTGCGCTGTTGACAAGTGGTGCGTATCCAGCTTTATCGTCAATATCAACGTTGCAGTCAAGTGCTAAACTTGAACCCACTATCGCTTGATTTAAGCGGTTATTAGCGGCGATTATCGCGTCGAAAGTTTTGCCCCTAACGTAACTTTCCATAGTGACCGTTTCGGGGATAGCGTTAACCATACTTCCGCCAGAAGTTATAATGGGGTGGAAACGAATGATATCTCTTTCCTTAAAGGTTTCGCGAAGAGCGTTGCAAGCGGTAAGGGCAGTGTTTGCAGCGTAGAGTGCGTTCTTTCCGTCCCAAGGTTGTCCACCAGCGTGAGCTGCTTTACCAGTAAACTTAACTTTTTTAGCAATAATACCAACCGCGCCTTGGCGTGCCCTATAAGTTTTGTCGTTTATGGTGTGCACCATAAACGCTAAATCCACGTCGTCAAAATATCCGCGAGATATAAACTCCGTTTTTCCGCCGTAATATTTAATAATGCCTTTTTTGATTAGGTCGGAGCGGAACTCAATTTCCAAAAGTTCCTCGGCGGGAACGGCGCAAAGTTTAATTTTTCCAGAAAGTTCGTCTAGAGCGTGCGGTTCTTTTAATGCGGCTGCAACCCCAAGAAGTGCAGAGCACTGAGCGCTGTGTCCACAAGAGTGAACTGCCCCAGTGGTTTTATCCGCATCTGGGTGGGAGGGGCAGATTATTGAATCAAGCTCGCCCAAAATTAGTAGGGTAGGACCAGCTCTTCCAGTATCTATCGTGGTGTAAAACCCAGTGATATTCTCTGCGCGAACTATATCGTAGCCGAGTTCAATGAATTTATCTTCCATATACTTAGAAGTTTTGAATTCTTTATAACCCGTTTCGGGGTTAGCCCAAAAATAAGCGTGCGCGTCGCGAATAAGTTGTTCGTGCTTTGTGACTAGTTTTGATAGTTTTCCCATTTTTTCTCCTAATTAAATATCCTTTGAGGGATCAATAAGCTCGCCAAGATAGGGGAGCTCTCTATATTTTTCCGCGTAGTCTAAGCCGTAGCCAACAACGAAACCGCAGGGAATATCAAAACCAACGTAGTCGGCTTTAATATCAACTTCACGGCGTTCCTTTTTGTCGAGGAAAGCACAGATTTTAATTGATTTAGGATTGCGCTTTTTTAACACCTCCACAAAATAAGCGAGCGTTTTTCCGCTGTCTATAATATCCTCAACGATTATAACGTCTCTGCCTTCGATGTTGGTGGTAATGTCACTCTGCATTTCCATTTGACCACTGGTAGTTCCGTTTCTATAACTTGAAAGTTTTGCAAAGTCAAGCATAATCGGGCGTTTAATGTTCTTCGTTAGGTCTGCGAAAAAGTAAATCGCGCCTTTAAGCGTGCATATAAATACGGGGCGGCGGATAGAGTTGTCTACGCTCGAATAATCGAGAGTGATTTGTGCCGCGAGTTCTTTAACGCGCTTTTGAATGGTCTCTTCTGAAAGAATAACTTTGATGTTGCTGTTCATATTTTCTCCTCATTTGTTGTTTATATTTAAGGCTTTTACTTTGTCTATCCATTTAATAACGTCATTCGTGTAAAATTCATCGGTGTAAGTCTTTATTTCTTCAAGCAAAAGGTCCACGTATTCTTTCGCGTTAATTAACAAAAACCTTGATTGCCCGCAAAAAACTTCCTTTTTTTCGCAATTCTCAAACGAGCGATTTTTAGTTCTTCTTCTGCCAAACTGGAACCGAATGAGCGTGTGTGGAATATGCTCGTCCCGCTCTCTAATAAGCTGCGCAGTGTGTAGGTCTCTCGTTTCAAAGGTGACTAGCGGGGCTAACATTTCTTCTTTTTTATCTTCAGGGATAAGGTTTATAATTTCCTCAGCAAAGACTGCTTCTGCGAAGTGATGAAAGGTATGCGCTTCCAGTCCAACTCCTATAAAAAGTATCTTCGCGCCTAAATCGTACATCTTCTGCCACGGCGAACCGTGCGAAAAGGCGTAGTCACCATAGGGGTGCATTCTAGGTTTTGAGGAAGAGTGTTCGCTAGTGATAAACTCTTTTAGTTTACCGTAAGCACAAACGCTGTGCGTAGCTTGGTCGGAGCGGACGACGCCCTCCCTTTTCCTAAAAGTTTCCGTTATTAATCCAACGTCAGACGGAGAAGTCAGTTTATTCCACGTCTTATAAGCATCGGAAAAATTTTTTTGAACTAATGTGGGCATAACAAGCGTTCCGTTTGGGCTGAGCGCGTCTAAAAGTCCGTCAATAACCGCGTCCGCACCGCCCTCGACTAATCCGAAACTTTTTAAGGACGAATGGACGAGCAAAAGGTCATCACTCTTTATTCCTAATTTAACCGCCGCATCGGTTACGTCTTTTCTTTTTACCATAATTAATCAATAAAAGTAATCTGCAAAATATTTTTAGTAGACTCGTCCACCTTAACTTTGTTGGAAACGGCTATGCCGAAAATTGCTAAAACCTCGCTTTCGCTAGCAACAATCGGTAGATTATCGCGCTCGCGAAGGGGAATTTTTTTGTCGGTTAAATAGTCGCCTAAACTCTTCGTTCCACCACCGAACTTCTCGAAAGTGTCACCTGTTTTTTTTGTTCTAATAACCGTGTCTTTGGGAATTTTATCCGCATCTAGGAACAACCCGCTTTTAAGATCAATAGGTTTTGCTTTTTTTATGGCAATTTTTTTGTCGTTAAAAGAAAACTCGCCGAGCGCAAAGGGTAGCGTGCAAGAATCACCGTCAGTTTTTAGGAAAAAAACTATTTTATCGTACTCTCTTATCGCCAAAACGCCTTGTGGTAAGTTTATACTAGTGCCGTTGTTTTTGTCAATAAGCGAATAGGCGGCGTCAATATGCACCTTTTCGTAGTCTTTATAAACGCCAAGGTGTTTGAGCGCACTAATTGTCGCCCTAGAAAAGAGTGCGGGGTGACAGGGGATAGTAATTTCCGCCTTTGCCTCACTCAATGATAGAACTTTTTTGCTCTCGTTTACGAGGTAATCGTCGTCCTCTTTAAGAATCTCTGCAAAACGCGCAATTCCATCCTGCATTTTTGGAAAAAGCTTTTTTATTTCTGGAATAACTTTTAGCCTTAACGCGTTCCTTGTATAATCACAGCATAAGTTTGTGCTGTCAGTTACGAACGGGAAGGAGTTTTCTTTGGCATATTCTTCAATATCCGATTTGTTTATGCTTAAAAACGGACGAATAATTTTGCCGTCAAAGTCCTTTTCAATTCCCGTAGCACCCTTAATGCCAGTTCCACGGAAAAGATTGAATAAAACTGATTCCACGTTGTCGTCAAGATGATGTGCCGTAGCAATTTTATCGCATTTTTTATCGTTTATCGCATCGTAAAAACATTGATAGCGAAGAAGCCTTGCAGCTTGTTCAACCGAAAGTTTTTCTTCCTCCGCCTTTTTTAGTGAGTCTGCCGAATAAAGAAGTAGGGGAATCCCCGCTTTTTTGCAATAATCTTTAACGAATTCAGTATCTCTTAGCGATTCCTGCCCGCGGATACCGTGCTCGACGTTTAGCGCAATAATATTTATATGGAATTTTTTAGCGTTAGCGTTCATATAATGAAGTAACGCCATTGAATCACGTCCACCCGATAGCGCAACGGCAACCGTTTCGTTTGGGCGAATGAGTTTTGAAAGGTCAATTTTCATAGATATATTGTAACAAAGGAAAAGAAAAAATACAAGCCTAAAAATAATATTATTTTATTTTTTTTGGGTTTAAAGGTTGACAAACGGTAAATAATAGTATATTATAGTTAAGCAAATTAAAAAACGCACATCGCGGGGTGGAGCAGCTTGGTAGCTCGTCGGGCTCATAACCCGAAGGTCAGGAGGTTCAAATCCCCTCCCCGCAACCACTAGATACTCGTTTGAACTTTTTC
>JAFQLO010000075.1 GCA_017414525.1 Clostridia bacterium
AAGTGTGCTGAAGTTTTAGGCGTTACGTTAGAAGAAATTGATGCTTGGCAATGTTGCGGTGGCGTTTTCACAACGTCTACTGATGAAATTGCAACCAAACTTTCTTCAGTACGTGCATTGAAAGATGCTAAAGACAAAGGTCAGGCGCTCTTAACAGTATGCTCTGCGTGTCACAACGTAATAAAGCAGACTAACGACGCAATGAAGAATAATGCCGAGTTCGCAATGAAAGTTAATAATTATATTGCCGACGGCGAATATAACGGCGAAACGGAAGTTATTCATTACTTAGAACTTCTCCGTGATAAAGTAGGTTTTGATAAACTTAAAGAGAAGGTTGTCAACTCATTAAACGGAAAGAAGATAGCACCGTATTATGGATGCTTACTTCTCCGCCCAAGCAAAGTTATGGCTATGGATGACCCTGAAAATCCGACTATTATGGAAGATATGATAAGGGCTATCGGTGGAGAACCTGTTAAGTATGCGTTCCGTAACGAATGTTGCGGTGGATATATGATGTTTGAAAGTAGTGAACTTGCAAAGGCAAAGAGTAAGAGAGTTGCGGAAAACGCACAACTTTTCGGTGCAGAAGTAATAGTTACCGCTTGTCCGCTTTGTAAGTACAACTTAGAAAAGAACGGCAGCGATATTCCGGTGGTATATTTTACCGAACTTTTAGCTGAAGCGCTCGGAATAAAGGAGTAAAAAATGGAAAACAAAGAGAGAGTTCGTCAGGAAATAATCCGTCGTAGCGGAGTAAACCCGTTAAAATGTATGAAATGCGGTAAATGTTCAGGCACTTGCCCAGCATACGACGAGATGGAATATCATCCCCATCAGTTCGTATACATGGTAGAAACGGGCGACATTGAGCCGCTTATGAAATCCAAATCGATATACCGTTGTTTATCATGTTTTGCTTGCGTAGACAGATGCCCACGTGGCGTAGAACCTGCAAAACTAGTAGAAGCAGTTCGTTTGGAAGTAATAAGACAACAAGGTGCAAATCATTTGAAAGCAGACGACGTGCCTGCGTTTATAGATGAAGACGTGCCTCAACAGGCAATAGTCAGCGCACTCAGGAAATACACGAAATAAAAGGAGAATACAAATGCAGAGAATAGGAGTATTCGTTTGTTGGTGTGGTAGTAACATTGCCGGCACGGTAGACGTAAACGCCGTTTCAGAAGCGCTTAAAAGCGAACCTGGCGTAGTTTATTCCACCAACTATCAATATATGTGTTCGCAAGCTGGTCAAGAAATGATTAAAGAAGCCATCAAAGAGCATAAACTCACGGCGCTTGTAATCTGTTCTTGTTCGCCAAGAATGCACGAAGGTACTTTTAGAAAAACGGCAGAAGCCGCCGGCATCAACCCTTACATGGTTGAAATTGCAAATATCCGTGAACAATGTTCTTGGATTCATAAGGATATGGCTATCGGTACTGAAAAGGCTATCGTTTTAGGTAGAACAGCTATCGCTAAGGTTAACCTTAACGCACCGCTTACTGCTGGTGAAAGCCCCGTTACCAAACGCGCGCTCGTTATCGGTGGTGGTATCGCAGGTATTCAAACTGCGCTCGATATTGCAGATGCAGGATATGAGGTTGATATCGTAGAAAAGACCCCAAGTATCGGTGGCAGAATGTCCCAGTTAGATAAGACATTCCCGACTCTTGACTGTTCCGCATGTATCCTCACTCCTAAGATGGTAGAGGC
>JAFQLO010000076.1 GCA_017414525.1 Clostridia bacterium
CGTAAACTTTTCTCTTAACTTTGACGATTCTTTGGAAGAGCCGGATACTCTCCCAGGAAGATTCCCGAACCTTTTGGTTAACGGCGCAACTGGTATTGCGGTAGGACTAGCAACAAACATTCCCACGCACAATCTAACAGAGGTTGTTAATGGTACGGTAGCTTATATTGACAATCCTAAGATTAGCCTTAAAGAGATGATGAAGTATATCCCCGCGCCCGATTTCCCGACTGGCGGTTATATTATCGCAGGCGAAGAACTCGAAGAGGCGTATAAGACGGGTAGAGGAAAAATCAAGATAAGGGCTAGAGTTAATATTGAAAAGGAAAGTGGGGATAAGCAAAACCTAATCATTTCTGAACTGCCTTATCAAGTCAACAAGGCTAACCTCTTAAAGAAAATTTCCGATATGCGCGAGGAGAAAAAAGAATATCTCGGCGGAATTGCAGACGTGGTTGACGAGTCTGATAGAAACGGAATGCGCGCCGTTATTAAACTTAGAAAGGACACAGATGCGAAGGCGATTTTGACGTATTTATATAAAACTACCGAGCTAGAAACTAGTTTTGGTATTAATATGGTTGCAATCGCAAACGGTAAGCCTTGCCAGTTAGGGCTTTTGGATATAATCTCTTATTACGTAAACTACCAAAGAGAAGTGGTTTTAAGGCGCAGTAAGTTTGATTTGGAGAGAGCGAAAGAACGCGCGCACATCTTAGAAGGATTAATTATTGCCGTTAAGAATATTGACGAAGTAATTAAGATAATTAAGAGCGCGGAAAATACTTCTGACGCTAGGGCAAAACTTCGCGAGAGATTTAAACTTTCAGAAGCACAAGCAAACGCTATCTTGGATTTAAGACTAGCAAGATTAACTAAACTTGAAATTTATAAGCTTGAAGAAGAGTTAAAGCAGTTAAAAGAACTGATCAAACAGTTAACGGAAATTATCGCAAGTAAAGCAAAACAAATGGAAGTGGTAAAAACCGAACTTTTGGGCATTAGAAAGAAGTTTGGTGACGACCGCCGCAGTAGCATAATTATAGGCGATAAAGAAGTCGAGATTAAGAGCGTTGAAAAAGAAATTAAACAGATAGATGATTTTGTTGTTCTTTTTACAGAAGGGAAAACATTTAAGAAAGTAACCGAAAAGAACTTCAAGATGAGCAGTAAGCAGGTTAAAGAAAACACGCCTCCCGAAGAGTTTATTAAGGTTATGGCAAAAGCAAAGACCAACCAAACTCTTCTAGCGTTTACTAATCTCGGCAACTGCTGCAAGATTGATATGGAAGTTGCACCCGAATGTCGTTTCCGCGACAAGGGCATTTCATTCAATTCAGTTGCAAAAGAAGCATCAAAGAACGAATATCCCGTTGCATTTTTTGCGGTTGACGAGGAAAAGCTTCCCGAAGGATACCTTCTTTTCTTTACCAAAGACGGCTTGATTAAAAAGACCGAATGGAAAGAATATAACCTCTTAAAACCTTATTATCAAGCTATTAAGTTAAAAGACGGTGACGAGCTTATTGCGGTAGAGGAAGATGCTCCTGAAACGACTATTGCATTTATTACCGAGCAAGGCTTGATCTTAAACGCAACTAAAGACGATATCCCAGTTCAAGGAAGAGTTGCTGGCGGTGTTAAGGGAATAAAACTTTCCGATGGCGATAGCATTAAATTCTTATCACAAGTAGATGATGAGGGAGAGTTT
This sequence comes from Clostridia bacterium, assembly GCA_017414525.1. Taxonomy (GTDB): domain Bacteria; phylum Bacillota; class Clostridia; order Christensenellales; family Borkfalkiaceae; genus UBA1259. Next base: position 1,712 of record JAFQLO010000076.1, read on the forward strand.
TTAACGATTACCGACTGCGGTTTCTATAAGAGAGTTTTGGCGATCAAGATTGAACCTATGGATAGGTATAGAAAGGGTGTTAAGATTTGTGAACTAGGAAAAGACTCTAAGATAGTTTACGCGGGTTACGTTAAAGAGCCGTATAACCTCGCAGTAGTCGATAGTTTTGGAGTGACCTTTATTGTAAATACGGAAGATCTTTCAATAGAAGAGAGAACTACGAAGGGGAAGACGTTAAAGAACGAAAATAAAAAGCGTCGTCCTGAAAAAGTATTTAAGATTTATGAATAAGAAAAAGCGCACACGCCGTGTGCGCTTTTTTATACAAAAATTTATTCTAGCCTACGCCTATACAGTCTAACCGCAAGTACGGTCATATCGTCTTTCTTTTCTCCGTTTGTTAAGCTGATTGCCTTTTTCAATATCTCGTCAGCAAGCGTTTGTGGGTTTTTCGATGGCATTTCTCTTAGAAAATCAATTACTGATGACGACGAGCCGAAAGAGTCGGATATTCCGTCGCTAACTAAAACAACCATATTTCCAGCCTCTAAAGAAGTTGAGCAAACGGAAGGCTTTAATTCGTCGATAATTCCTAAGGGGAGAGTATTGCCTTCAACGATTTTAACTCCGCCTTTTCCGATAATAAAACCGTAGGGTGAGCCGTATTTTATAAAGTCAGCAGAACAGTCGTTTAGGTCGATAATAGCAACGTCAAGCGCAGTAAAACTATCTTCTGTGTTTATTGCTAAAAGCTTATTTACAGTATTTAATATTAGCTCGCTCGAAAGTCCCGCCTTATAAAAACTTTCAATGAGCGATAGCGAGGCGGAGGAAATATCGTTTGCAGTTTTTCCACTTCCCATGCCGTCCGATAAAGCAAGCATAAATTTGTTATTATTTAGTCTTAACACTGAATGTGTGTCACCGCTAGCCTCGGAATTATCTTTAACCGCACTTGCTAAGCCGAAAACCACGTCGAATAACGGGGATTTTTTTAAGAACAAAAAGCACTTGTCGGGGGATATTTCCGTACGCTCTACTATTATCATATCAGCGTTTAATACTTTGGAAGTTGTTGCAGAAATGCCGTCTATGGAGAATTCTTTCATAACCACAACCATGCTGACGGAAACTCTTTCTGCCTCTCCGTAAACTAACAGCTCTTCAATTAGATATCCTTTCTTAAATAGGGCGTTAGAGAGGACTCTTTCAAGCCTAGTGTGGTACTTTATAAGTGTTCCAGTTTCTAACGCGAGTCCCCTTAAAATCTCAGAAATGCCAATGGCCTCGGAAGCCAGTAAATCTCTACCGTTTTTAATATTGATTCTGTCTAACATTATGGCTCTGTAATCTGCTAGTGATTTGTTGACGGAAAAGATAATATCGTTAGGGTGAAAGCAAACGTCACCTATCTCTTTTGGTAGGTCGATTAGAGAGATTTTTCCCTTAGCAAAGCCTATGTCAACTAACTTATAAAAACCGATTTTTAACGACTCGTTATACTTTTTGCACCTTAAATTGTGTTCACATTCTTTGCACACCAAGTCCCTTATTTGTTTTTCCATTAGTTCCTTTGATTTATCCTCTGAGGGGAAATTGTTGTTAAAGGAATTAAACGCTGCCGCCATCTCGCTAAATACCGCAGATAAATCGTAGAGCCTACCTGATAGAGCAACTCTGTTTCTGTTTATAGACTGCCTAACAAGTTGCTTTTCTCTAAACGAATAGAGGCGTTCTTTTATAGCAGATAAAGGCTTTGTCGGTATCAAGCAGAACAACCCTGCCCCTATTAGTGCGGGTAAAAATTCCGCTAAAGTGTAACCGCCGTATATTCCAAAAAGTATTTCTATTAGGTAATCGCAAATAGGTATTGCTATTGCGGCGAGGTATCTCGAGATAGGCGATAAGCACTCGGCAACTATTGCAGTTAGAAGATAGAATGATATAAAATTTATATCTGAAAAGTAAACGGATAGACTTATTCCTAATACGGCGGAAACAATGGTAGCAATTCCCGTGCGGTATAGATAACATACCGTAAGAATTATAAAAAGAGATATAACTTTCCAAACGGACGGAGTTGTTAAGTTGCAAACGCCCACTCCAAAAACTGCGACGATAAGCGCAATACTTAATATCTCCTCAAAACCAAGTTTGAATTTAAGTCCTTTTTTCGTGACGGCTTTACTCGCTATCATTAAAAAGAAACAAATTGCAACCGAAATAATAGAGCAAAAAATCCTTTTGTCGAACGAAATTTGCTCGGTAGTGTTTCCTATAAAGATGAAAGCGACGAGAGCCGCTACTAAGTATGCGCAAACCTCAAATTTAGGGGTTTTATAAAAACTTTTATATATAAGCATTATCATTACTAGGAGCGCAGAGGATATTCCGCTTGCTAGCAAAAAGCCACTTCCGCCTAAAACGAGTAAAGAAAGTAAAAATAGTAATGGCGAAATTATCACCGAGAAACCTTCTGTCAGAGCAACCGCAAGGATAGAAATAGAATAAGGCAGAACGGTTTTTTCTATGCTGTTAAACACCAAAAAGAAACAGAATAAAAGAGCGTATTTTACCACTTGAACGTAATCGGATTTTTTATATTTTGCTTTCAAAACTTACGACCTCGCTATTGACTAAAATCGAAAATCATTATATAATATATAAAAGCAAAAAATTTATACTAAAAGGCTGAAAAAACGAGAAAAAAACCGACTTTCAAAAATTTAATAAACAGTATAATCAATTCTTTTGTTTATTCGATTGAAAAATAATCGGCTATAAAGTAAAATATAATAAAAACGACGGAAGGTGAAATATGATAAAAGTAGGAATTGTTGGTTACGGTAACTTAGGAAGAGGGGTTTGCCTCGCTGTAAATAAAGCGAAAGATTTAGAGTGCGTTGGTATTTTTACTAGAAGAGACCCCAGTAGCATCAGTCCAGTAATAAATTATCCAGTTTATAGTACTTCTGAATTAGAAAAGTTTAAGGGCAAGGTTGACGTTTTGATTTTGTGCGGGGGCAGCGCAACCGATCTTCCCAACAATACTGCTAACATCTTAAAAGACTTTAACACGGTGGATTCTTTTGATAATCACGGAAAAATTCCCGAATACTATAGTAAACTTGAAAAGGTTGCAAAAGATAACGGAACTCTCTCTGCAATAAGTATAGGTTGGGACCCTGGAATGTTCTCTATCGCAAGAATGCTTTTCGGTGCGGTGTTACCAGACGGAAACGATTATACTTTTTGGGGCAAAGGCGTTAGCCAAGGTCATAGCGACGCAATAAGAAGAATAGAGGGTGTTAAGAACGCTATTCAATATACCATTCCAAAAGAAGATGCGCTTGATAGAGTAAGAAATGGCGAAAATCCCGAACTTTCAGCGCGAGAAAAACATCTTAGAGAATGTTTCGTTGCAGTTGAAGATGGGGCAGATAAGGCTAGAATTGAAAACGAGATTAAAACTATGCCTAACTATTTTGAGCCTTACGATACGATAGTAAACTTCGTAAGCGAAGAAGAAGTTAAGAAAATGCAGCAAAAACTCTCACACGGTGGGTTCGTTATCCGTTCTGGAAAAACCACCGAAGAAAATTCAGAGATTTTGGAACTTTCATTAAAACTTGAAAGCAACCCGGAGTTTACCGGTAGCGTTTTAACGGCTTACGCTCGTGCAGTTGCAAGACTTTCAAAAGAGGGAAAGAGCGGCGTGGTAACCGTGTTCGACGTGCCGATTAAATACTTATCACCTCTATCGGAGGAAGAACTTCGCGCTCATTTATTATAAAATTTAGGGGGGAATATGGCAAGAAGAAAAAAGAAATTATCAGCAAAGGCTTTATTTTTAGCAATATTATTTTTGGTAATAGTGCTAGGTGGTTACTACGTTTATAACAATTATATAAATAAAAAAGAACCCGTTGAGGTTAAAGGAGAGATTTCCTTTCACTTTATGATGCTAGGTAACGATAACGCGGGAGATTGTACTTATATAAAAGCGGGCGATAACGATATTTTAATCGATGCCGGAAGTAGAGAAAACAGTATAGACGATATTAAAGATTATATTGACGACTACGTTACTGACAATACGCTTGAATTCGTAATAGTAACTCACGGCGACCAAGACCATATTGCAGGATTTTCCAAAAATGACGGGAGTATATTCGACCTTTATGAGTGCGAAACTATAATAGATTTTCCTAAAACTAACAAGGAAACCGCCACTTATAATCGCTACCTTTCTGAAAGGGCGGACGAAGTTGACGCTGGTGCAAACCATTATACCGCGTTAGAGTGCTATAATGAGGAAAACGGCGCAAAGCGTGTTTACGATCTTTCTGGCGACGGCAGTATAAAAATGGAGATAATGTATAATTATTTTTACGAGCATAAGACGAGCGACGAAAACGATTATTCGGTATGCGTTCAGTTTAGTCACGGCGATAGGAAGTTTCTATTTACTGGTGATCTTGAAAAAGACGGCGAAGAATATTTCGTTAAGAATAACGATTTAGACGAGGTAGTTCTTTTTAAGGCAGGGCATCACGGCTCAAAAACCTCTTCAAACGATTGCTTGCTCAACGAAATTAAACCTGATATTTGCGTGGCTTGTTGTTGTGCGGGAAGTGTTGAATATACGCAAAACTTATCTAATACTTTCCCGACGCAAGCGTTTATCGATAGGATAGCAAAACACACGACAAAAGTTTACGTTCCTATTATGATAGACCTAGTTGTTGACGATAAAGGAACGGAAGATTTGAGCGACGACGAGTTTGAAAACGCCAAAAATTACGAGATTATGAACGGAAACATCGTCGTCATTTCAGATGCGGAAGACGGAGTAAAAGTGGAGTGTTCTAATAATAACACCGTGTTAAAAGATACCGACTGGTTTAAGGAGAATAGAACGACGCCAAGTAACTGGTTGTCGTAACGAATAAAAACTCTAAACGGCAGCATACTAACCATAAAATGGGAGGAAAAGTATGCAAGATACCGGAATAGTAAGAAGAATAGACGAATTAGGAAGGGTTGTCATTCCCAAGGAATTGCGCAAGACTTTGCGCATAAGGGAGGGCGACCCTTTGGAAATTTATACCAACAAGGACGAATTGATTTTTAAAAAATATTCGCCCATATCGTCGATTAACGCGTACGCCGAGGCGGTAGCCGACGGGATAGAAGAGGTTATCGAAAAGACTTGTATTATAACCGATAACGATGCGGTTATTTACGTTTCAGGAAAGAATAAAGACGCAGTAGGAAAGGTTATATCCACAGACCTAGAAAAGGTAATGCGTGAAAGAAAAAGCGTGATTCTAAATAAGAGTGACGGCGGAAATATGGTTTCGATTATAAAAGGCGAGGAAAGTCAAGCGGAAAATCAAATTATCGTGCCTATCGTAACTGAGTCAGGCGACTGTTACGGCTCGGTGCTCGTTTACGATAAAGATAAGGGGACGAGGTTTACGCCAACTGACGTGCGCTTTGCTAAACTTGGCGCATCGTTTTTGTCAAAGCAATTCGACTAGGGAAGTTTACTTCCCGATACATATGTTAAGAAGGAAGAAAAGGAGTTTTGTTGGCGGAGCAGCACTTTTGGGAATAGGGGCGGTTCTGTCAAAGATTATAGGTGCTATATATAGAGTTCCTTTAACTAATCTTTTAGGGCTTGACGGGCTTGGGCTTTATCAAATGGTCTTTCCGCTATATACTCTGCTTTTAGATTTTTCGGGGGCGGGCGTTCCTAGCGCAATTTCAAAGATAATTTCCTCGTATCCAGAACTAGAGCGCAAAGAAAAAGCAAAAGAATATCTATTAGGCAGTTTAAGACTGCTCTTTTTTTTAGGCGTAATAGCAAGTGCGCTAATGTTCTTTCTGTCTGAAAAAATATCATATTTGCAAGGTGATTCTCGGGCAGCGCTTGCCTATAAAAGTCTTGCGCCTGCCGTGCTTTTGGTAGCGGTTATCTCGTGTTTTAGAGGGTATTATCAAGGCTTAATGAATATGGCACCGACAGCCGTATCGCAAGTAATAGAGCAAGTAGTTAAACTAATAGCAGGAATTCTTTTAATAAAAGCGTTGTTACCATCGGTAGTAAACGCCGTAGCTGGCGCAACTCTTGCGATAACTCTTTCGGAACTCGTTGCAACCGTTTATTTATCAATACTTTACCGAAAAAGAGAAAGAAGGTTGCCAAAGCTTAATCAAGTTTTTCCTCACGCTAAAAAGATTATTAAAACGTCCATACCGGTAACTTTAGCTGGAATATTACTTCCATTTTCTCACGTTATAGATAGTTTTATGATAATAAACGTTCTATCGACCTACCGCCAAGACGCAACTGCTCTTTTCGGCGTGCTTAGCGGGGCTGTGGCAACGCTTATAAATTTGCCAGTATCGGTGTGTTACGGAATAGCAACTGCAATTATTCCCGCCGTATCCTCAGCGGATAGCGAAAGGGCGATAAGAGTAAACCAGAAAAAGGCAATTTTAATAACTCTATTGATATCAATTCCGTGTGCAGTTCTTTATGTTTTTTTCTCTGACGTTGCCGTAAACTTGTTGTTTGCAAGAATGACGGCTAGCCAAAAACTTTTAACGGTAAGTTTGCTAAAGGCAAGCGCAATAGAAATAGTTTTGCTATCTTTACTTCAAACGCTTAACGGAATACTCATCGGGCGCGGAAGACTTTATTACCCCGTAATAAGTTTAGGTATAGGAGTTGCAGTTAAAACGGTATTAAATTTTATTTTGCTAAAAAACGAGCAATTAAATATTTTTGCAAGCGCTATTGCTCTAATCGCTTGCTATTTGGTCGTGTGTTTGGTAAACTTAATTATGGTATTGAAAAATGAAGATAAAGAGTGTAACAATTGGCGAAAGGCTAATACCTAACAACGTGTTTTTAGCGCCTATGGCGGGGTATACCGATTACGCTATAAGAAAATTACAACTTGATAACGGAATAGGCTTGGCGTTTACAGAACTGGTCAGCGCAAAAGGGCTAATTTATAAAAGTCGCGGAACTAAAGACCTACTCTATTCAAAAGGGTACGAGCAGAATACTGCCGTGCAACTTTTCGGCTCGGAAGAGTATTATATGCGCGCGGCGTGCGAGAGCGAAGAACTTTCACCCTTTATTTTTGTTGATATAAATATGTGTTGCCCTGTTCATAATGTTTATAAAAACGGCGAGGGAAGTGCGCTCTTAAACGATATTAAAAAAGTGGAAACTATCATTAAAGAATGTGTTAAGAGTAAAAAAACGATAACCGTCAAGATACGCACAGGCTTAAAAGCGGGGGATGATATTGCAAGTGAGTTTACCAAGATGGCAGAACAAACGGGCGCAAGTTTAGTCACCATTCACGGAAGAGTTAGAGAGGCGTATTATTCTGGCGAGCCTGATTATAACGCTATTGAAAAGGCAAAAAATGCAGTTTCTATTCCAGTTATCGCAAACGGCGGAATCTTTACCGTAGAAGACGCAGACCTTATGATAGATAGAACTGGTGCAGACGGCGTTATGCTAGCGCGTGGAGCGATTGCCAACCCTTTCTTGGTTTGTGAACTCGTTGGAGCAAGGGCTAAAAGTTCCTTAAAAGAATACATACTAAAACATCTAGAATTGATGTCAACCTCTTATGACGATAGACGGGCGGCGGCGGAGTTTAAAAAGTTCGCACCTTATTACTTCAAGGGAATGATAGGCATGAAAGAAGTCAAAAACGATATTAACAGAGCGGAAAGCGTTAGTGAAATCGTTCAAATAATTAAAGGAACTACCATTTAAAAAGTTCAAAACAATTAACAAAAACTAAACCCACGAAATAGAATGATATAGAATGCAAAATGCGTTTTCGGGGTGGTTATGGACTTGTGTTTGGTATCTAACGGCACGCTTAACGAAACTTGGCAGGAAAAACTTGACGTTTTAAGCGGGCAAGACGTAGTGATTTTTGGCTTCAACGGATTAGGACTTGTCAGTTACAAAAAAGAACTTGCTGGAGAAACCGAGTATTTTCACGACGTTGCAAAATTATCCCGACAATTGTCAAGCGTTATTATATGCGGCTGCGATACCGATACTTACGGCGTGTTCCGCCACTCTGCGGTGATTGCTGATAAAGGTAAGGTTTTGGGCGTAACCGATATGGTTCATTCGGTTGACGATAGCGAATTCGTTTCGGGCGGGAGTTATAAGGTTTATCAAACGAGCGCAGGTAAAATAGGCGTAGTAATCAGTGAGGATTTATATTTTTTTGATACTGCTAAAATTATGAGCGTTAGCGACGCGGAATTAGTAGTTTGTATCTTTAAAAAACTTGACGGTTATATGCCGCAAACGGTTTTAAGGGCGAGTTCGTTTATCGGCGGAATGGCTATGGCACTCGTTGCTAAAAATTACGCTTGCGTGTCAGATATTAGAGGAAAAATAACCGCCTCTGGGAGCGCAGATTGCTTAAAAACGAAGGTAAAAATTGAAAAGGATTACCGCTTGGTAACAACTAAGAGAAGAGGGCTTTTCAAAGACGATAACGGAGATTATTGAAAGGAGAAAAAATGGCGTTAAACGTAGTATTAGTAGAGCCGGAAATCCCGCAGAACGCGGGCAATATCGCAAGAACTTGCGCGGTTACTGGAAGTAAATTACATATGGTTCGCCCTTTGGGGTTTGAAGTTACGGACAAGCACTTAAAGAGAGCGGGACTTGATTATTGGCATTTTTTGGATATTACCTATTACGATAGTATTGAAGAGGTAATGGACAAGTATTATAACGGAAATAACTTTTGGTTTTTCTCAACCAAGGCAAAAAACATTCACTCTGAAGTTCAGATTAAAGACGGGGATTTTTTGGTTTTTGGTAAGGAAACCAAAGGTCTTCCCGAGAGTCTTTTGGAAAAGCATTACGGAGAATGTGTGAGAATTCCTATGATGGATGAAACGAGATCTCTTAACCTTTCAAACTCGGTATGTGTTGGCGTTTACGAAGGACTCCGCCAACAAGGTTATAAAAATTTAAAGACGGAAGGGGAGATTCCTAAACGATAAATCGTAGTTCGGCTAGTGTGTGAAAAGCACTTTGGCCGAACTTTTTTTGTTTTATCGGGGATAATTCGTTTGACAGTAAAGAAAAAATTAAGATATAATCATAATAGGATAATTTGGATTAAAGAAAAACGAAAGAAAAGATATAAGGAGATTATAGGTTATGGATATGGTATGGAACATATTCTTTATGTTCGGGGGAGTAGCCGCCATGATGTTTGGTATGAAAATCATGGGTGCCGCGCTTGAGCAGGTTGCCAGCGGCGGAATGAAAAAATTATTGGGAAAAGTTACTTCAAATAGATTCGCAGGAGTTGGCGTAGGTATCGCAGTTACAAGTATTATTCAAAGTTCAACGGCAACGACGGTTATGTTAGTCGGCTTTGTTAACATAGGACTTATGACGCTCGTTCAAGCGACTAACGTTATAATGGGTGCAAATATCGGTACGACAGTTACCGCACACATCGTTTCGCTCTCTGGCGTAGGCGAAATTGATATCGGCGCAATCGCAGCTATGGTAGGTTGCGTTGGCGTATTAATGTCAATGCTTATCAAAAATGAAAAAGCAATTAATATAGGAAATATTTTGGGTGGATTAGGTCTTTTGTTCGTAGGTTTGGAGTTTATCTCCACTTATGCAAAAGAGATAATGTTTATAGGCGGGGATAAAACTCAGCCACAAGCGTGGGTTCAATTAATATTCCAAGGCGATCATAATCCATTACTCTTGATTCTCATCGGTATAGTTTTAACTGCACTTGTGCACAGTTCTTCAACTATTACCAGCTTGATGGTAGTTTTAGCAAGTATCGGCGTTCTTCCTTTCGGTAACGCGTTGTTTTTAGCACTCGGTTCTAATATAGGTACTTGTGTTACTTCAATTTTGTCTTCGGCAGGAACGCACGTAAACGCTAAGAGAACGGCTATAGTTCACTTACTATTCAATACTTTTGGTTGCTTGTTGTTTATCGTGCCCCTTTGGATATTGAAAGGCGAGGTGACCGCGTTCTTTTCGTCAATGTCAAACGACGTTGGTCAGCAGATAGCGATTTTCCACACCTTATTCAATATATTGACTACAATTATTTTGTTGCCTCTTGCTCAATACGTAGTTAAACTTGCTTGCGTTATTATACCTGAAAAGCAGGACGTTGAAGACGATAAGTATAAGTTCGCTTACATCGATACTCGTATGCTTGAAACTCCACCGATTGCAGCAAGTAACACCAAGAAAGAAATCATCAGAATGTCAGAGTTTGCAAGAGAAAACATCAACCTTTCAGTAGAGATGCTCCTTAACGAAAAGGTTGATCACAGCGAAAAGATTAAAGATAACGAAGATATAATTAACCACTTAAATAAAAACATCGTCGGATTCCTTACTAAACTTATGGGTAAAGACCTAAAAGAACAAGACGATAAGAAAATCGGTTCTTATTATCACGTCGTTTCCGATATTGAAAGGGTGGGCGACTACGCGGAAAATATTATGGAATACGCAGCGAAACTTCGTGCAGAAGAGATGACTATTTCAGAAGAGGCGAAGGCAGAACTTAAAACGGTTACCGACAAGATTAACAAACTTTACGAAACTGTTTTCTGTGCGTTTGACGATAGAAACCTTTCTGCACTTCCCGAAGTAGAGGAGATTGAAGAAAGCATTGATCAGTTAAGTTTGGAATTAGAACATCGTCACATTGAAAGACTTAAAAAAGGTGCGTGCACCGCGCAGACAGGTTCTGTATTCTTGCAGACTATTTCAAACCTTGAACGCGTAGGTGACCACATCACTAACGTAGCGTTCAGCTTAAAACAATATACAAGATAATTAAACGTAAACCGCCGTTAAAAATGTTGACAAACGGCGGTTATATTTTATATAATAATTAGGAAAAATAATTAAAATAGGGTAGTTTAGAAATTTTTTAATAAACTAACCTCGTTAAGGAGATTTTCAAATGAACAAAAAATCCATCAAAGACGTAGACGTAAAAGGCAAAAAATGCTTAGTCAGAGTGGACTTTAACGTCCCTATGAAAGACGGCAAGATTACCGATGAAACCCGTATCAACGGTGCTCTTCCTACCATTAAGTATCTTATCGAACAGGGCGCAAAAGTTATTCTCTGTTCACACATGGGAAAACCTCACAACATTTTCACCGAAGGTTTTTCTCTTACTAAAAAGGAAAAGAAAGCAGTTGAGGCTCTTCCCGTTGAAGAACAGGCAGCAGCTAAGGCTGAATATCTCAAAAAGGCAGCAAAGGATAAAGAGAAATTCACTCTTCGTCCGGTTGCTGAAAAACTCTCTGAAAAACTCGGTCAGAAAGTCGTTTTCGCTGAAGACGTTGTCGGCGCATCTGCTGACGCCGCAGTAGCAGCAATTAAGGACGGCGAAGTCGTTCTTTTGGAGAACACCCGTTTTGAACAGGGCGAAGAAAAGAGGGACGAGGCACTCTGCAAAAAACTTGCTGAGTACTGCGATATTTACGTAAACGACGCATTCGGAACGGCTCACCGTTCACACGCAACCACCGCAGCAATCGCTGAATACGGTTTTGCAAAGACTGCTGTTTGCGGATTCCTCATTGAAAAAGAACTTTCAGTTATGGCTGACGCTCTTGAAAACCCCGTTAGACCTTTCGTAGCAGTACTAGGCGGAGCAAAGGTTGCTGATAAACTTAAAGTTATTTCTAACCTTCTTGAAAAATGCGATACGCTCATTATCGGTGGCGGTATGGCTTACACCTTCTTAAAGGCAAAAGGCTATGAAGTTGGAACTTCTTTAGTTGATAACGAGCAGATTGATTACTGCAAGGAAATGATGAAAAAGGCTGAAGATCTCGGCAAAAAACTTCTTCTTCCTATCGACGTTCACGCAACCAAAGAATTCCCCGATCCTATCGATGCAGAAGTATCAATGACTGCTTACGATATCGACGCTATTCCCGCTGATATGCAAGGTCTTGACATCGGTGATAAGACTGCTGCTCTTTATGCTGACGCTGTTAAGAGCGCTAAGACGGTTATTTGGAACGGACCTATGGGCGTTTTCGAAAACCCGATTTTCGCTAAGGGAACTATCGCAGTAGCAAAAGCACTTGCAGAAACTGACGCAACCACTATTATCGGTGGTGGTGACTCTGCTGCGGCTGTAACTCAACTCGGCTTTGCTGATAAAATGACTCACATTTCTACTGGTGGCGGAGCATCTTTGGAACTCTTCGAAGGTAAGAAACTTCCCGGTATTGAATGTCTTAACGAAAAATAATTAACAACTAGAGGATACTAAAATGAGAAAACCTATTATTGCTGGTAACTGGAAAATGAACAAAACCGCGAAAGAAGCGGAAGCACTTATCAACGAACTTAAACCCCTCGTTGCAAAATCAAAACCCGAAGTAGTAATCTGCGTTCCTTATACTGATCTTTGGATCGCTAAGCAGGCAATCGAAGGCAGCAAGATTAAACTTGGTGCGGAAAACGTTGCTTGGGCAGATAGCGGTGCTTTTACTGGTGAAATCTCTGCTGCGATGCTTAAAGAAATCGGCGTTGAATACGTAATTATCGGTCACAGCGAGCGTCGTCAATATTTTGGCGAAACGGACGCTACCGTAAACGCTAGATTAAAACAAGCGTTGAAGAACGAACTTAAACCTATCGTTTGCGTAGGTGAAACTCTTACCGAAAGAGAAAAGAACAAGACTAAGAGAGTTTTGAAAAAGCAGATTTTGGAAGGTTTTGAAGGCGTAACCGATTTTTCTAATATCGTAATTGCTTACGAACCCGTTTGGGCAATCGGAACTGGCAAAACCGCTACTGCGGAAGACGCTAACAAAACTATCGGATATATCA
>JAFQLO010000077.1 GCA_017414525.1 Clostridia bacterium
TCGAGAGTATAGTTTCGATGAAAATAGGCATTGGAAAGAAGTAACTTGTGGTTGCGATATTGAACCTACTAATGAAGGGCACGGAACAGGGGGCAACAACTGCGCAACTTGTGAATATCCATTTAAGCCTACTGACGGAATTATTTACGATAAGTCGGCGGACGGCACTTATGCAGAGGTTATAGGCTACGAGGGAAGTGCTAAAAAGATAAAAATAGCGGAAACATATCAAGGGTTGCCAGTTAAAAGTATTTATAACGAGGCTTTTGAGGATACTAATATAACTTTCGTTATTATTTGCGATAGCATAGAAATTATCGGTGATAATGTGTTCAAATATTGCGACTTAACAAGAGTAGTGATACCCGATAGCGTAACGAGTATCGGTGATAATGCATTTTGGGGCTGTAGAGGTTTGACTAACATAGTGATACCCGATAGCGTAACTAGCATAGGCGAATGGGCGTTTGGTTTTTGTAATAACTTGGTTAGTATAGATATTGGTAATGGCGTAACGAGTATAGGTGAACACGCATTCTATGATTGCTACAAATTAAAGTACAATGAATATGACAACTGCAAGTATTTAGGAAATAATGAAAACAAATACGCTTATTTGATTGCAGTAAGCAACGAAAAAATGTCTGCATATACTATACATAACGATACTAGAATAATTTGTAGTTACGCATTTGAGGGTTGCACGAGATTAGCGTCAATAGAAATTCCCTATAATGTAATAGGTATAGCAGAAAGAGCGTTTTCGGATTGTGATAATTTAACTAGCGTAAACTTTAAGAATACGAGTGGATGGGTTGTTGGAGTTATAAAATTATCAAGCGCAGATCTTGCAAACGATGAAACGGCTGTGAAGTTTTTAACAAATACTTATCTTTGGTATGATTGGACACGCAGTTAGTAGAATAAATAGAGTATAAAAAAATAAAAGGGCGTTCGGTTGAACGCCCTTTTATGTTAAGTTTATTAGAATTTAATTTTTTCTGCGATGTAATTTTTAAGGTCTGCGATGGGGATACGAACTTGTTCCATAGTATCTCTATCACGGATAGTTACTGCGTTATCTTCCAAAGTATCGAAGTCAACGGTTATGCAGAAAGGAGTTCCAACCTCGTCCTGACGGCGATAACGCTTGCCGATAGAGCCTGACTCGTCGTAATCAACGGGGAAGGACTTGATGAGGTCTGAATAAATCTCGTCAGCCTTGTCACCGAGTTTTTTAGAGAGGGGAAGAACTGCTGCCTTAAAGGGAGCGAGGGTGGGGTGCAAGCGGAGCACCGTTCTAACGTCGTTCTTTTCAGCGTCAACAACTTCTTCGTCGTAAGCGTTGCAGAGCACTGCGAGCACCGTTCTCTCTACGCCGAGTGAAGGTTCAACGACGTAAGGAATATATCTTTCGCCAGTTTCTTGGTCGAAGTAAGAGAGGTCTTTACCAGAAACGTTTTTGTGCTGGGTGAGGTCGTAGTCCGTTCTATCGGCAACGCCCCAGAGTTCGCCCCAACCGAAGGGGAATAAGAACTCGAAGTCGGTAGTTGCTTTTGAGTAGAAACAGAGTTCTTCGGGATCGTGGTCACGAAGTCTTAATCTCTCTTCTTTAATACCGATTGAGAGCAACCAGTCACGGCAGAAACTTCTCCAGTAGTTAAACCATTCGAGGTCAGTACCTGGTTTACAGAAGAATTCAAGTTCCATTTGTTCAAACTCACGAACACGGAAGATGAAGTTGCCGGGGGTAATTTCGTTACGGAAAGACTTACCGATTTGAGCGATACCGAAAGGCATTTTTCTTCTGGTAGTACGCTGAACGTTAACGAAGTTAGTAAAGATACCCTGTGCGGTTTCAGGACGGAGGTATACGGTGTTTTTAGCGTCTTCCGTTACGCCCTGAAAAGTCTTAAACATAAGGTTGAACTGACGAATGTCAGTAAAGTTATGCTTTTTGCAAGTGGGGCAAGGAATGTTGTGTTCTTCAACGAAGTTTTTCATTTCCTCGTGAGAGAACGCGTCGATAGGCTTTTCCAAAGTATAGCCGTTTTCCTGCGCCCAGTCTTCGATAAGTTTATCTGCTCTAAAACGCTCGTGGCATTCACGGCAGTCCATGAGCGGATCAGAGAATCCTGCTAAGTGACCTGATGCAACCCAAGTTTGGGGGTTCATCAAAATCGCCGCGTCAAGACCGACGTTGAGTTTGTTTTCCGTTACGAATTTCTGCCACCAAGCGCGCTTGATGTTGTTTTTTAGTTCTACTCCCAAAGGACCGTAATCCCAAGTGTTTGCTAGTCCGCCGTAGATTTCACTACCGGGGAATATAATACCTCTACCTTTGCAGAGGTTGACGATTTTTTCCATTGTTGCAGCACTCGTGTTCTGTTCCATAGTAAAAATTCCTCTTTCAATAATATTTTTCCAAATTATTTTACCTTATCGTGGCGTTTTAGTCAAGTAAACTTTGAGGGCATTACCTCTTAAACGATAAAATATTTCAAAAATTTAAGATTTTTAGTTTATATCGATGTACATATTTTTAGTTTTGTGTTAAAATATCAGTATTATTTACTTCGTAGGTGATAGAATGGTTGAAGCAACTAACTTTATTGAACAGATAATTAACGACGAATTGGAGTCGGGTAAGGTCAACGGCGTTTATACTCGTTTCCCGCCTGAACCTAACGGTTACCTTCATATCGGGCACGCAAAATCACTTTGCATTAACTTCGGCGCAAAGGAAAAGTATAACGGCAAGTGTAACCTTTTCTTTGACGATACTAACCCCAGTAAGGAAAAGACGGAGTTCGTTGACGCTATTAAGGCGGATATTAAGTGGCTCGGTTTTACTTGGGATAAGGAAAACTATGCTTCCGATTACTTTGAAACGATATTTAATTACGCTATTGAACTTATCAAAAAGGGCAAGGCTTTCGTTTGCGATATGACTCCCGAGGAGATAAGCGCAAACCGCGGAACTTTAACCGAACCCGGTAAGGAAAGTCCTTATAGGAATAGAAGCGTTGAGGAAAACCTCGCGCTATTTAACGATATGAGAGCGGGTAAGTTTGCTGACGGGGAAAAGTGCCTCCGTGCTAAAATCGATATGGCATCGCCAAACATCAATATGCGCGATCCCGTTATTTATAGAATTTTGCGCCAAACCCACCACAGAACTGGGGATAAGTGGTGCATTTATCCTATGTACGACTACGCACACCCCATTTGCGATTACTTGCAGGGTGTAACTCACTCACTCTGCACTTTGGAGTTTGAGGATCATAGACCGCTTTACGACTGGGTTGGAATTGAACTTGGCTTTTCACCAAAGCCACGCCAGATAGAGTTTGCTCGCCTTAACGTAACTAACCTCGTTATGAGTAAGAGATACCTTAAAAAACTTGTTGAGGACGGTTCTGTTGACGGTTGGGACGATCCTAGAATGCCTACGCTTGCTGGTATTAGAAACCGTGGCGTTCCCGCAGAGGCTCTTAAAGATTTCTGCGCTAGAATAGGCGTTAGTAAGGCTAACTCGGAAGTGCAGATTAGTTACCTCGAGGCTTGCATTAGAGAATACTTAAACCTCCACGCAGAGCGCGCTATGGCTGTGCTTAAGCCCTTAAAGGTAACGCTTACTAACTACCCCGAGGGCAAGACGGAAGAGGTCGATTTTGAAATTAATCCTAACGAAGAGATTAAGAGAACTAGAAAGATTACCTTCTCTAGAGATTTATATATCGATGCGGACGACTTCTCGTTAGATCCGCCGCCCAAATATTTTAGACTTAAAAAGGACGGTTACGTGCGCCTAAAGAGTGGTTACATCATTAAGTGTGACGACGTCGTTATGGGTGAGAACGGTGAGGTTGAAGAACTTCTCTGCTCTTACGTTGAAGAGAGCCGTAGCGGTAACGATACTTCCGGTATCAAGTGCAAGGGCGTTATTCAATGGGTTGAGGCAAATACCTCAAAAGATATGGAGATTCGCCAGTACGGTTATCTTTTAAACGACGAGGAATACTCTGGTCAGGACTTCTCAGAGCGTATGAACAAAGAGAGCGTTAAAATCTTTAACGGCAAGGTTGAACCTTACGTTTTGGAGAACGATAAGGACGCGTCTTATCAGTTTATCCGTACTGGTTACTTTAAGCGCCTAGACGTAAAGGGTAAGGAAATTTTGAGTGAGATAGTATCGCTTAAAGATAATTTTAATACAAAGAAATAACAAAAGAGCCTCGCAAGAGGCTTTTTGTCAAGGGGGAATATAATGTTAGATTTTATTTATAACGCGCCTACTACCGTTTATTTTGGTAAAGACAAACACAGAGAAGTTGGCAAAATAATTAGCGGTTACGGATATAAGAAAATTATGCTCCAATACGGCAAAGGCAGTATAAAAAAGAGCGGACTTTACGATGAGGTTATGGCGTCGCTAAAAGAATGCGGTATCGAGGTCGTTGAGATGGGTGGCGTTGAGCCTAACCCAAAGCTCAGTTTCGTTGAGCGTGCGATAGAAGTTGCTAAAACTGAAAAAGTCGAGATGATTTTGGCTGTGGGTGGTGGAAGTGTCATCGACTCTTCAAAGTGCACCGCGCTCGGTGCTAAGTATGAAGGATGCGTGTGGGATTTTAATATCGGTAAGGCTAAGCCTGTGGACGCGCTCCCAGTTGGTTGTATTTTAACGATAGCGGCGGCGGGAAGTGAAATGAGTAACTCTGCAGTTTTAACCAACACCGAACTCAATATGAAAAAAGGCTGTTCAACCGAGTTTAATAGATGCAAGTTTGCAATATTAAACCCAGAACTCACTTATTCAGTAGGAAAGTTCCAGACGGCGTGTGGACTTGTCGATATGATGACGCACACCATGGAAAGATATTTTTCCGTATGCCCAGATACTCCTCTTACCGATGCGATAGCTGAAAGCATCTTAAAGTCAATAGTTGAGGCGGGCAAAATCCTAATGGAAAATCCTGAAGATTATGAGGCTAGAGCGACGGCTATGTGGGCATCAAGTCTAGCGCACAATTCGCTTACTGGTTGCGGTAGGGAAAACTACTTGGCAGTCCACCAGTTAGAGCACGCGGTTAGCGGAATTTTTGACGAGGTTGCCCACGGTGCGGGGCTTGCGGTAATTTATCCCGTGTGGATGGAGTACGTTAAAGATTTAGCACCTGCGCGTTTTGCAAAATTCGCTAGAGGCGTGTTTGGAGTGAAAAACTCGGACGATAAGGCTGCTGCAAAAGAGGGTATAGAAAGAATAAAAGAGTTCTTCTTTGATACTCTTAAACTGCCCTCAAAACTCTCTGATTTTTCTATTGAGGGAAAGGATATAGACGCGCTCGTTAACGCTTGCACTTATAACGGAACGAGAACGGTTAAGAGTTATATCCCGCTCGGCGAAAAAGAGGTTAAAGAAATTTTCGAAAGCTGTTTGTGATGCGATTTTTATAATAAAAAAAGGCAAGGGAAACCTTGCCTTTTTTAGTTGAAAAGTATCTTATTTTTTAGTGTTTTAATTGCGGTGAAAAAGTTGAAGCAACTTACTTGTTTATTCCAAGAATATCATCGGCGGAAACGTCCAAGATTTCACAAAGATTCGCGAACGTTTCAATTGACGGAAATTTGTTTAGGCGTAAATACTTGCTCACTGTTGAGGGGTTAATGCCAAGTTTTTCAGCAATTTCCTTTTGCGAAAGACTGGAATTTTTAATTTCGTCACGCAACCGCCTTTGAATATCTTTTAATTCTATCATATAAAAATAATAGCACACTGTGCAATTTTTTCTTGACAAAAGGCACAATGTGCCTTTATAATATGCTTAAAAATAAAATTTATATTCAACAAAAGGAGAAAAGAAAAATGAAAAAGACCTATGTAATTCCAGAAATCGAAGCTTTAGAGTTTCAATTAGTTGACGTTTTGGAAACCAGTGAATGGAAAGACGAAAACGTAGACGGTGAAGGTTGGATTTAATAAAAGGTACTGTCAACATTAAAAAAACAAAAGGAGAACGATATGAATAAAGTATTGAGATATAGA
>JAFQLO010000078.1 GCA_017414525.1 Clostridia bacterium
AAAAGTGTTTGCGCCTCAAAAAGGTGCGGACGAAAAAACCGTGGAGTTTTTAGATAGCGGAGTAAAACATCTATGCGACCTTCTTGAAAAGGACAACGGCATTAAAACTAGCGATTTAGCAGGTGGTGGAGCGGCAGGCGCGTTTGGCGCGGGCTCTGTGGCATTCTTTAACGCTAAACTAAAAATGGGCATAGAAGTAGTGTTAGATACCGTAGGTTTTAATAGCGTTCTAGACGGTGCGGACGTTGTGTTTACGGGAGAAGGTAAACTCGACGGACAGAGCCTTGGCGGAAAGGTAGTAATCGGAGTTTCCCGCGCGGCTAAAAGTAAAGGCGTTCCCGTTATCGCCGTCGTCGGTGGAGTTGAGCCTGAGGTTTCAGCCGTTTATAACGAGGGGGTTACCGCCGTCTTTTCTATCAACAGATTGCCCGAAGATTTTTCAGTATCAAAATATAAGAGCCACCAAAACTTAAAATTAACTTTTGATAATATTATTAGAACGCTTAAAATTAACTCTCATTGATTTGACAGTATTTTTAATAAGTGTTACAATTTGATAGATTTTTATTCACAGGAGAAATTATGGAAGCAAAGAAAATTCCCGAATATTTCGGAACGATGGTGTTTAACGATAAGGTAATGAAAGAGCGATTGCCCAAAGAGGCTTACGATGCAGTTCGCCAAGCCATAGATAAAGGCACTCAGCTTCCTTTAAGTTACGCAAAAATAGTCGCATCGGTTATGAAGGACTGGGCGATTGAAAAGGGCGCAACGCACTTTACTCACTGGTTCCAACCGATGACGGGAATAACCGCTGAAAAGCACGACAGTTTTATCGAACCGTTCGGCGACGGCGAAGTTATAATGAAATTCTCGGAAAAATCTCTCGTAAAAGGCGAGTCGGACGCATCGAGTTTCCCCTCGGGCGGACTCCGTGCAACCTTTGAGGCGAGAGGATATACCGCGTGGGACCCTACTTCTTACGCATTCGTCAAGGACGGAAGTTTATATATTCCTACGGCGTTTTGCGCGTATAGTGGCGAGGCGTTAGATAAGAAAACTCCACTTCTCCGTTCAATGGAGGCGTTTAATAAACAAGCGCTTAGAATTTTGCGTTTGTTTGGAAATACCGCAGCTAAAAAGGTTACGCCAACAGTCGGTGCAGAGCAAGAGTATTTCTTAATCGATAAGAGCGTTTACGAAAAGAGAATGGACTTAGTTCATTGCGGAAGAACGCTTTTCGGTGCACGCCCCTCTAAAGGTCAAGAGTTAGAAGATCACTATTACGGTGCGATTAAGTCCAGAATTTCGGCGTATATGAAAGAGCTTGACGAAGAGCTATGGAAACTTGGCGTTTACGCTAAAACCAAACATAACGAGGTTGCTCCCTCACAGCACGAGTTAGCACCCGTGTTCACTTCAACTAACACTGCGTCTGACCATAACCAGCTCACTATGCAACTTATGAAGAGCGTAGCAAACCGCCACGGTTTGGTGTGCTTGCTCCACGAAAAGCCATTTGCATCGGTAAGCGGTAGTGGTAAACACAATAACTGGTCTATTTCCACCGATACAGGTGAAAATCTTTTAGATCCCGGTGCAACCCCTAACGAAAACGCACAGTTTTTGTTATTCCTCGTTGCAGTTATTAAGGCGGTTGACGAGTATCAAGATTTGTTAAGAATAAGCGTTGCCTCTGCCGGTAACGACCACCGTTTGGGCGCAACCGAAGCACCGCCCGCAATCATCTCTATCTATTTAGGGGAAGAACTTGACGGAGTGCTACGTGCGATCGAAAAGGACGAAACTTACGTTGGAAAAGAAAAAACCGAACTTAAAATCGGCGTTTCCGTTCTTCCGACTATTCCTAAGGACTCAACCGATAGAAACAGAACTTCTCCGTTTGCCTTTACTGGTAATAAGTTTGAATTCCGTATGGTTGGTTCTTCAACAAACATCGCTTGCCCGAACTTTATAATTAACACCATAGTTGCGGAGGAACTCTCTCAGTTTGCTGATAGATTAGAAAAGGCAGAGGACTTCAATTTAGAACTCCACGAGCTTATTAAGGAAACTATCAAGAACCATAACAGAATTTTGTTTAGTGGAAACAACTACTCAAAAGAATGGGAGAAAGAGGCGAAGAGGAGAGGGCTACTTAACTTGAAGTCCACCGTGGACGCGCTTGTTCGTTATACCGATGAAAAGAACGTTAAACTCTTTGAAAAGCATAGAGTTTTATCGGGTAGCGAAATCCGTTCAAGAATGGAAATTCTTTTAGAGAACTATTCAAACATCGTCCATATCGAAACGCTAACCGCAGTAGATATGGCTAGAAAGGAAATTACTCCCTCAATCGTTAAATACCAAACGTTCCTACTTAACGAATATAAACTTAAAAAGGAATGTGGCTTGCCTTGCTCGCTTGAAGAAAAACTTATTAAGAATTTAGCAGAACTTTCTGAGAAGTTTGCGGAAATCCTCGATAAAACTATTAAAGACGAAAAGGCTTACGATTCTTCTTGGAATAACCTTAAAAAGGCTAAGTACGCAAAGAATACTTTATTAAAAGATTTAGGAGAACTTAGAAAATACGCAGACGAAATGGAACTTCTAACTGGTAAGGAATTCATCTCAATCCCAACCTACGAAGACATTTTATATAGCGTTAAGTATTAAAATATTAAAAACAAAAACTCCCAACTCGGGAGTTTTTGTTTTTTGCAAAAAAGTTTAACGGTTTACGTCACCGTTTATTGTTATGCCACCGTCCGCGCGGATAATTGCGCCGTTGATATAAGACGCGTCATCAGAGCATAGCCAGCAAGCGATTGCCGCGATGTCTTCAGGAGTACCCCAACGGCGAAGAGGGGTGACCATTTCCAAGAACTTATCGTTATTAAACGCGGGGTTGTTGAGGTTGCTTGCCTTAACCATATCGGTCAAAATTGCCGCGGGAGCGATGCAGTTGGTGCGAATATTATACTTGCCGTAATCTACTGCGAGCGAGCGGGTTAAAGTAACCGTTGCGCCTTTGGTTGCAGTATAAGCCGCGCATTCGGGAATGCCGGTTACGCCAGCAGATGATGCGGTGTTAACTATTGCGCCGCCGTTAGTTTTCAAAAGGGGAAGTGCGCGTTTAGTGCAGTAATACATACCGTTAAGATTTATTGATAAAATTTTGTGCCAAATATCGCTCTTTATATCGCCGAGTTTGCCGTCCCTTCCGTCAAGGAAGACTGATGCGTTGTTATAAAGTCCGTCAAGGCTCTTAACTAGGCTTTCAATCTCGTCGAACGCCTTGTTAACGGCTTCTTTAGAAGAAATGTCGCACTGAATAAACTTTGCCTTATAGCCGCCGTCTATAAGTTCTTTTTCAACTTTTTTGCAAAGTTCTTCGTTTACGTCAAGACCGACGACGAACGCGCCTTCTTTGGCAAATCTTTTAGAGGCGGAATAACCGATTCCGCCAGCAGCACCAGTGATAACTATCGTTTTATTTTTTAACATCATAACGTTTCCTCACTTTAACAACGCTCTAACGCTTTCTGCGATACCTTTTGCTTGCAAACCGTATTGATCTCTAATCCATTTTTGACCGCCGATTTTAGCAACGTTAACGTCGGGGAATGCAAGACGCTTAAACTTTTTAGGCATAACGTTTTCGTCGCAAAGAACCTCGGCAACTGTACTGCCAAGTCCGCCCATAAGGTTGTGTTCTTCTATGGTGACGATTCCGCCAGTGTTTTTCGCACTGTCAACAATCATTTCTTTATCAATCGGTTTAATAGTGTGCATACTAACGACTCTGCAATTGATGCCGTCTTTTTTGAGAATTTCCGCCGCCTCTACCACTTCACTTCCGATAGGACCAGCGAATATAAGCGTTATATCCTTTCCTTCTT
>JAFQLO010000079.1 GCA_017414525.1 Clostridia bacterium
CACACTTTCCACTAACTAACATAGCTTTGGTCATAAGACCGTGGTCGCAACCTATATCCGCAAATACTTCGCACTTGGGAATAACCGAAAAGATTTCTTCAAGCCTTCTATTCATTATTTTTCAATATAGTCTTTAAGTCTTTTTGAACGGCTGGGGTGGCGAAGTTTACGAAGTGCCTTTGCCTCGATTTGACGAATACGCTCTCTGGTTACGTTGAACTCTTTACCAACCTCTTCCAAGGTTCTGGGTTTTCCGTCGTCCAAGCCGTAACGCAAACGCAAAACTTTTTCCTCACGAGGAGTAAGGGTATCAAGCACGCCGATAAGCTGTTCTTTAAGCATAGTGTAAGACACCGCGTCGGTAGGAGCAGCGGACTTTTCATCCTCAATAAAATCTGAAAGATGGCTATCATCCTCTTCACCGATAGGCGTTTCCAAAGAAACGGGGTCTTGCGCAATCTTCTGGATTTCTCTAACCCTTTCCTCTGTAATATCCATTTCCTTTGCAATTTCCTCGGGCTGGGGTTCTCTTCCAAGTTCTTGAAGTAGTCTTCTTGAAACTCTTATTAGTTTATTTATAGTTTCAACCATGTGAACTGGAATACGAATAGTTCTCGCTTGATCGGCAATAGCACGGGTTATAGCCTGTCTAATCCACCAAGTTGCGTAAGTTGAGAACTTAAATCCCTTTTGATAATCGAACTTTTCAACCGCTTTCATAAGACCGAGGTTACCCTCTTGAATAAGATCTAGAAACTGCATTCCGCGTCCCATATAACGCTTTGCGATTGAAACTACTAGTCTTAAGTTTGCTTCGGAAAGAAGTCTTTTAGCCGTCTCGTCCCCTTCCATCATTCTTTTAGCGAGTTCGGTTTCCTCTTCTGGTTGCAATAAGGGAACTTTACCTATATCTTTAAGATACATCTTAACAGGGTCGTCCATACTGATTTCTTTAAGCAACTGGTCGTAAAGGTCCTTATCCCTCTCGTACTCGTTTACAATCTGAACGCCCTTATCGTCAAAAATCTTATAGATTTCCTCAAGTTCAGCGGGAGTAGTTTCAAACTTCTCGAGCTTATCGAAAAGTTGAGAAGTAGTTATACTACCGCTCTTTTTGAACTCTAGTATAATGTCGTAAACGGCAGTTGTTAGTTCTAGACTTAAAATATCGCCGTTATTGACCTGTTGTTCGCTAGATTTCGCTTCCACTTCGGAAGTGCTAATCTTCTTCTCTTCTTGCATATACTTGTCCTCCTGCGGAATTTCCGCTTTTTGTGTCTATATTAGTTTGTTCTTTTCTGATAATAATTTTGCCATTTCAGCAGCGTAAGTTCTTCTTTTTTCGGTATCCGTTTCTTTAGTGAACATCGCCGTTAGATTTTCTAAATCTCTGCTTATTTTATTGATTTTAAGCGTTTTAACGCAGTCAAAGAAGTACGCCGCTTGGTCAAACGCCTTATTCTCGTCCGTCTCTAACCCAGCAATTCTAGAAAGTTCGTCTTTATACTCATCGGAAAGCAACTCGTATAAATCAGAGAAATTAACTTTCCTTCCCTCGTTCTGACAAGTCTTAACGTAGTTTTTAATCTCGTTATAAACTGGTGCGTCAAAATCCACCGTGTCAATATCAAGCTCGCCGGCAAACGACTTATTAAATAGGTAGGACGCTAAAATAAACCGCGACGCAAGAGCCGTTTTATCCCCCACGTTATCGTTAAAGGTAACCTCTTCTTTTATAGTAGTTTCAGGCTTGCTTTCGATAGAATATAACTCGCGTTTTAGCGTTTCAAAAGTAGTTCCCGTTTCATCGCGAACAATCTTTAACAAGTCCTCCTGTTCTGCGGGAGACGGGCTCTCTTTAATAACCTTTATCGCGTTAGTTATATACTTCCTTTTTCCGTCAACCGTGTTAACGTCGTAAGTTCTCTTAATGATCTCCAACTTAAAATCGATAAGCGGTTTTGCAGATAAAAGAAGTTCCCTATATCCCTTTTCGCCGTAAGTTTTAATTACGTCATCAGGATCCATTCCGTCGGGCAAGGACACCACTTTTACTTCCAAGCCCTCTTCGCTCAAAATCTCTAAGCCACGAATTGCCGCCTTTTGCCCAGCAAAATCACCGTCGTAGCAAATATACACCTTATCGGTATACCTTTTGAGTATTCTCGCTTGGTCTTTGGTAAGTGCCGTACCCATACTGGCAACTACGTTATGCACGCCCGCTTGCCAAAGAGAAACGACGTCTAAATGCCCCTCGACGATTATAACCGAATCTATACCCTTTTCATTTTTCACCTTTTTAAGATTGTTGAGGTTAAAAAAGGTTTTTCCTTTAATAAACACGTCAGTTTCTTTCGTGTTAATATATTTCTGTTCTTTACCGCCGTCAATTCGCCTACCAGAAAAAGCTATGACGTTATTGAACTGGTCGATTACTGGAATAACAAGTCTCTTTCCTAACCAGTCGAAACATCTCCCGTCCTTTTCTCCGCAAACGCCCGACTTAATCATTTCCTCATCGGTAAAGCCTTTGCTCCTTAAATACTGTGGCAAAGAGTTAAAATCAAGCGACGCGCCCATACCGAATTTAGTAAGCGTTTCTCCGCTGAACTTTCTTTTTACAGCGTAATCGAGATGCTGAGCCCCCTTATCGCTCTTTAAGTTTTTGACGTAGAAAAGAGCAGTTTCTCTTAACGCCTCCATAAGTCTTGCCCGCTTTTTCTTCTGCTCTTTAATCTTTTCGTCGTCGTATTTAACTTCTGGCATAGGAATTTTAGCGCGTTCCGCTAAAAACCTAACTGCATCGCCAAAGTCTAAAGATTCTATCTCCATAATAAAGCTTATGACGTCACCACTTTTGTGACAGCCGAAACAATAAAAAAATTGACCGGAAGCGTTCACGGAAAAAGACGCCGTCTTTTCGTGGTGAAAAGGGCATTTTCCCCAGAAGTTAGTCCCCCTCTGCTCGAGGCGGACGTATCTCCCGATAACGTCAACTATATCGTTTTTGTTTTTAAGTTCATCCATGAACTTAACGTCATAACCTTTCATATTACATCTTCCAGTTGTTTGGAATAAAAATCTCCGTAAAAGTTTTTACTGCAAAAATATCGCTCATTCCCGAAATATAGTCGGTAAGTGCAACGTCCACCCCGTCCATATCAAGCCTATTATAATAAAACTCGGGGAGTTTTTTTAAGTTGTTTTTATAATACTCGTAAAGCGCGCTTATCATTTTATCAGCACGCATTTCCTCGTCCTTAAAAATCTTGTCGCCGTAAACGTTTTCAAAGAGGAAAGTTCTTAGTTCCATAGTAGCGTCCGCATACGGCTTTTCCATTCTAACGAAGTTCTTTCCCTCGCTCTCCCTAGATATGGAAAAGAGCATAGAGTTAATGCGTTTACTCGACGTTTCGCCCAAAAGTTCAATGGCATATTTTGGTAGGTCTTTTAAGGTAATAAACCCGCCGTCGATAGCGTCGTCAATATCGTGATTTATGTAAGCAATTCTATCGGCAAGACTAACCGCTTGTCCCTCTAGCGTTTTAGCCGTGGTAGACATCTTATGATTTATTATCCCGTCAACCACTTCTCTGGTAAGATTTAGCCCCCTTCCGTCGTTTTCAAGAAAGTCAACCACCCTCCCCGACTGAACGTTATGCTCAAAGCCGTTTGGGTTAAGCCTGTTTAATATTCTCTCCCCCGAATGTCCGAAAGGAGTGTGCCCTAAATCGTGACCGAGTGCGATTGCCTCGGTTAAATCTTCGTTTAGAGAAAGCGTTCTAGCAATACCCCTAGCAACTTGAGAAACGTTTAGGGTGTGCGTCAGCCTAGTTCTATAATGATCACCTTCGGGGGAAAAGAAAACTTGCGTTTTGTTTTTCAATCTTCTAAACGCCTTGCAGTGAATAATTCTATCCCTATCGCGCTGAAAGTCAGTACGCATCGGGCAGGGTTCTTCTTCCCTTAATCTTCCCACGGTGTCTTTTGATTTCATCGCAAAAGGTGATAAAAACATCTTTTCTTTCTTATGTGTTTTCTCCTTCATATAATCCTCCTTGCGATTTTACCTTATCTATATACACCAAAAATTCAAAAAACCCTTTTTTTATTCAAAAATTTTTATAATTTATTGCATAAATTTAATCAAACTAAATTCGCCCGCTAAAAAGCGAGCGAATTTTTATTTGTCTTTATTCAAAATCTTTTTGATAAATCTACCAGTATAACTCTCTTTTACCTCTGCAACTTCCTCTGGGCTGCCTTTTGCAACGATCGTTCCGCCACCGTTTCCGCCCTCTGGTCCTAAGTCTACGATATAGTCGGCAAGTTTTATTACGTCTAAATTGTGTTCTATAACCAAAATGGTATTTCCCGCGCCTTGCAATCTCTGCAAAACACCACAGAGCTTATCCACGTCGTAACTGTGAAGCCCCGTCGTAGGCTCGTCCAAAATATAAAGGGTTTTACCAGTAGCACGCTTGGAAAGTTCGGTAGCAAGTTTAACCCTCTGCGCCTCACCGCCAGAAAGGGTAGTTGAACTTTGACCAAGTTTAATATATCCAAGCCCAACCTCTTGAAGCGTTCTAATCTTATTATATATACTTGCTATCGGCTTAAAGAACTCACACGCCTCGTCAACCGTCATTTCCAAAACGTCACTAATGTTCTTACCTTTATATTTAACTTGAAGAGTTTCGCGGTTATATCTCTTTCCGCCGCACACTTCACAAGGCACAAACATATCGGGGAGGAAGTGCATTTCTATCTTGATTATGCCGTCACCCTCGCAATGCTCACACCTCCCGCCCGCAACGTTAAAGGAAAATCTACCAGACTTATAACCTCTTTCTTTTGCATCGGGAGTTGCCGCGAACAAATCTCTTATCGCAGAGAACACTCCCGTATAGGTCGCGGGGTTGCTCCTCGGCGTTCTGCCGATAGGCGACTGGTCGATTGCTATAACCTTATCGAAAAACTCTATTCCCTCGATAGCGTCGTACTTGCCCTCTCTGACCTTTGCACCGTTTAGTTTTGATGCGAGCGCAGGATAAACAATCTCGTTAATAAGCGAACTTTTTCCACTACCTGACACGCCGGTTATAGCGGTGATTAATCCAACGGGGAAACTAACGTCTATATTTTTTAGGTTGTTTTGCTTTGCACCTTTTACGGTCAGCCAACGCCCGTCGGGAGTAAGCCTAACGGCGGGAATTTCAATTTTTCTTCTACCCGAAAGATAATCGCCAGTTATAGAGCGCGGTTCTTTTATAATATCCTCTACACTACCCACTGCGACCACTTCACCGCCGTGAACGCCCGCCTTTGGCCCAATATCTATGATAAAGTCGGCTTCACGCATAGTATCTTCATCGTGTTCGACCACTATTAGCGTATTTCCCAGATCTCTTAAATGTTTTAAGGTAGCTATTAGTTTTTCATTGTCACGCTGATGAAGACCGATGCTCGGCTCGTCAAGAATATATAAAACGCCAGTCAGTCCGCTACCTATTTGAGTAGCAAGCCTAATTCTTTGCGCTTCACCGCCCGATAATGAGGACGCGCTTCTAGATAAAGTTAAATAGTTAAGTCCAACGTTAATTAAGAAGTCTAGCCTAGCGTTGATTTCCTTTATTATCGGCTGTGCGATAAGCGTCTCCGTACTTTTAAGTTCAAGTTTTTCGATGAAAGCTTTTAACTCAACTATGCTCATATCGGTAAGTTCCGCGATGTTTTTACCACCTATCTTTACCGCAAGAGCCTCCTTTTTAAGCCTTTTGCCTTTACAGGTATTACACGGACTAACGGTCATATACCGCTCGATTTCCATTTTGGTGTAATCACTGGAAGTTTCCTTATATCTTCTCTCTAAATTGGGAATTATCCCCTCCCACGAAGATTCATAACTACCGCTAAAAGTCCTAGTGTCGTAAGAAATTTTGATTTTTTCGCCGTTGTTGCCGTAAAGCAACATTTTATAAATATGTTCTGGCAAATCTTTAACTGGCGTATCCAAACTGAACCCGTAACGCTCGGCAAGGCCGTTAAAATAGATATTAGCCATCTTTCCGTTATCGAGATTCCACCCAGTTATAGTCATAGCACCCTCACGAAGGCTCTTACTAGGATCTCTAACCACCAACTTTTCGTCAATCTCGTTCTTAAACCCTAAACCCGCACATTCTGGGCACGCGCCGTAAGGATTGTTAAAAGAAAAGAGGCGAGGTTCTATCTCTTCGATATTTATTCCGCAGTCAGGGCAAGAATACTTGGTTGAATAAAGAGTGGTTTGCCCGCCAACGACGGAAACTGAAACTAATCCCTCTGCAAGTTTAATCGCCGTTTCAAGACTGTCCGCTAGCCTTTTCTCTATACCCTCTTTTACGACTAATCTATCCACGACTACGCTTATATCGTGTTTAATATTTTTATCAAGTTTTATCTCTTCGTCAAGGTTATAAACGATGCCGTCCACCTCAACCCTTGCAAAACCGCTCTTTTTGTAACTCTCGAAATTCTTGGTATATTCACCCTTTTTCCCGCGAACTACGGGTGCGTTTATTAAAATTTTGCTTCCCTCGGGGAGTTCCATAACTCTATCCGCTATCTCGTCAACCGTTTGACGGCGAATCTCTCTCCCACAGTTTGGGCAATACGGTACGCCGACGCGCGCGAATAATAAACGGAAATAATCATAAATTTCGGTAACCGTTCCGACGGTTGAACGCGGGTTATGTGAAGTCGTTTTTTGGTCTATTGAAATAGCTGGAGATAGCCCCTCGATAGATTCCACGTCAGGCTTTTCCATTTGCCCTAAAAACATTCTCGCATAACTTGAAAGGCTCTCAACGTATCTTCTCTGCCCCTCGGCGTAAATGGTTTCGAACGCTAAAGTGCTCTTTCCACTACCGGAAAGCCCAGTAAAAACCACTAGTTTTTCCCTAGGGATTTCTAGGTCGATATTCTTTAAGTTATTCTGTTTTGCTCCCTTTATTTTTAAGTAATTCATATTTATTTTCTCATCTTTAATTTCAACTTGGCAATAGTATCACGAATCTCAATACACCTTTCAAAATCTAGGTTGGCGGAGGCGATTTTCATAAGTGCCTTTAACTTTTCAATCTCGTCGGGAATATCCTGCTTTTTAACGTCTTTCGTCCTATCGACTTTCTTGGTAATCTCAATCGTGTTCTTAATCTCTTTAACGATGGTTTTAGGAACTATTCCGTGCGCCTTATTATACTCCGACTGAATAGTTCTTCTTCTATTCGTCTCATCGATTGCACGCTTCATACTACCGGTAATAGTGTCCGCATACATAATAACTCTGCCCTCGGCGTTTCTTGCCGCTCTACCTATCGTCTGAATAAGCGAGGTTTCGCTCCTTAAAAAGCCCTCCTTATCCGCGTCTAAAATAGCAACGAGTTTTACTTCTGGTAGGTCTAGTCCTTCCCTTAGAAGGTTAATACCACAAAGCACGTCAAACTCACCGCTGCGAAGGCCTGAAACGATTTCTATTCTCTCCATCGTGTCTATATCGCTGTGCATATATCTAACTTTAACGCCGTTTTCTTTTAGGTATTCAGTTAAGCTTTCTGCCATTTTTTTAGTGAGCGTGGTTATAAGCACCCTACCCTTTTCGCTGACGACCTTGTTGATTTCAACTAGCAAGTCGTCAATCTGGTTTTTGGTCGGTTTAACTGTGATTTCAGGATCGATAAGCCCAGTCGGGCGGATAAGTTGCTCGACCACTTGCCCCGCTTGGTCAAGTTCGTACTTTGCGGGAGTCGCTGAAACGCAAATAAGTTGCCCAACTCTCGCATCAAACTCACCGAAAGTTAACGGTCTGTTATCGAAAGCAGATTTAAGCCTAAACCCGTATTCAACGAGGTTAGTTTTTCTCGACCTATCGCCGTTATACATCGCGCCGATTTGCGGAATAGTCATGTGCGATTCGTCGATAAAGGTTATAAATCCCTCGGGAAAGTAATCTAACAGAGTAAACGGTGGCTGTCCGACTTCTCTTCCATCAAAATATCTGCTGTAATTCTCAATCCCCTTGCAAAAGCCTATTTCGTTAATCATTTCAATATCGTAATCAGTACGCTGTTTAAGCCTTTGCGCCTCGATAAGTTTACCCTCTTCGGTGAAAAACTTTACTTCGTCGTCACGGTCGCGCTCTATCGCGGCTAACGCACCGCCTAGTTTTTCCTGACCGACAGCATAGTGGCTTGCCGGAAAAATAACCGCGTGTTTAAGTTCGGAGATAACTTTCCCTGAAACGAACTCAACCTCTAAAAGCCTATCGATAGTATCGCCAAAAAACTCTACCCTAACCAGAATTTCCGTGTTTGACGAAGGAAAAATATCCACTATATCCCCGCACACCCTAAACGAAGAACGGGAAAAGTCTACGTCCTTTCTAGTATACTGAATAGCAACGAGTTTACGCATAAGCTCGTCGCGAGAAATCTCGTCGTCCGGGCGCAACGATAACGCCAAGCGGTAATATTCCTCTGGCGCACCCAAACCGTAAATACACGATACCGACGCTACAACGATAGTATCCGTGCGTTCAGAAAGGGAACAGGTAGCAGAGTGACGGAGTTTATCTATCTCGTCGTTAATAGCCAAATCTTTCTCTATGTAAGTATCAGTAGAGGGAATATACGCCTCCGGCTGATAATAGTCGTAATATGAAACAAAAAACTCTACCCTGTTGTTGGGGAAAAATTCTCTGAACTCGTTGCAAAGTTGAGCGGCAAGCGTTTTGTTATGCGCAATAACGAGCGCAGGACGGTTTACGTTTTTAATAACGTTAGCCATCGTGAACGTCTTACCACTTCCAGTAACGCCCAAAAGCACCTGCGTGCGCAAGCCGTCCGCTAGTCCCTCGGTTAGAAGTTTAATTGCCTGCGGCTGATCGCCAGTGGGCGCAAATTTCGAATGAAGTTCAAAGTTTCTTTTTTCCATACTAAAAAATCTTCCTAAGAATTAAACCTATGATAAAACTGAATAACGCAAGCGACGCGCTGAGCATTATTCTATAAACTAGGTTTCTCTTCATAACAATCTTATTCCTAAAATATCCCTTGCCTTTTTCTAAAAGAGATATGCAGTAAACCTTTTCCCCACGCCTATCTGAATAAACGAGGTCAAAATACCCGTCGGTTGAGAGATCACCGACAATTTTATCCAGTTGAGTTTCGGAAATGGTGCTGTCACCAACTATTGTTTTTAGGTCTGACGGAGATATTAAAAGGGCGTCCTTTTCCTTACACTCCCGATAAATCTTTTCCATAACTTTATTTTCTTGCTTAGAGAGCATCACAACCCCCTCAGCGCAAAAAAGATAATGAAAGTTATCGCACTAGAAAGCACTCCGCCAACGAGCGCACCGACTGCTGAATATAAAAAATATTTCCTTGCGCTCACTTGCTTTTCAATCTCTTCGTCCAGCCTATTTTCAAAAATCAGTCTGCCTTTTGGGAGCGGGCAAACACAAACTTCCTCTGCGTCCTCGTACTTAACGCTTATAAACTCTCTCTCTTTTAATGTGAAAATCGAGGCTTTTATCTCTTCAGCGGAGAGTTCTAACCCGTCTGGCATCATTAGCGAAAGGTCTGAATATGCAAAAATTTTATATCCATCGCCCTTGCACTCGCCGTTAATAATATCCAAAAGTTTAAGTGAACGTTTATCGAGCATAACCCCTCCCGTAATATTTTGCGGCTTTTGTAATAGAGTTATACCCACTTTATTTAACCTAGATAACAATTATCCATTCATATTATAACGCATAACAAACGAAAAACGCAACCGTTTAAGATTGCGTTTTTTTACCATTATTTTTTCTTTCTTTTAACCAAAACGTTCAAAAGCACGTACGCCCCGATTAGAATAAGGATAGTTACGCCCATTACTAGGTAAGCCACCCAAGTTTCAACCTGATTCCCAAAGAAATAGAGGTTGCAGTCAATAGAATCTTTTAGCCCCTCTATCGCTTCTTTAGGAAGAGTGTTAGAGAGTTCATTAAGCGCGCCGTTTATCGAATGGTTACGAATTAGCGAAGTTCCGTAAGTTCCAGGGAGGAACATCACCGCGTTTCTTAATCCCTCTCCAAAATTTGCGAGCGGCATATACGCACCGCAAATAAAACCGTAACACGAACTTACGATCGAGCCAACTGCGGAAATTTGACCTTGGGAAGATAAAAAGAAGTTTATTACCGACGATAGCGCAGTTCCAAAAGTAACCAAAATGAACACGTCTGAAACGAGGAGCATTACGTCACTAAAAGTTAAAAACCACCCAGTTAATCCAACGTAAATGAGGCACGCACCGAGAGCAAGAAAGCATATAATAAGCGTGCTAACCGTCGTTGAAATATAGTAAGAAAGTGCCAAGGTTGAACGTTTTGCAGGGGTTATAAGCATATCCGTTCTTGCACCAGAAACCTTATCTTGAACCATAAGCATATTAGAACAAAAAGAAACGGTTACGCAAGAAACGGCTAAAAGTGAACTCATAAGTTGCCCGCCGACAAGTCCGTTCATAACCTTCTCTTCAACGGTCATTCCAAAAGAATTAAACACGGAATTAAACGCGTCGGTATATACGTTTGCTAGAAAGGTTGCGTATAAAACTAGAAGTATTAGCGGAGTAATAAGCGAAGTAAAAAATAAGCCTTTATCCTTAAAAAACAGTTTTGTGTTTCTCTTAACGGAAATTAAAAATTCTTTCATTTGTCATCTCCTTGTAGCTTCTTTCCAGTAACGGCTAAAAATACCGAGTCCATCTTGCCCTTGGCCACCTCGTAATCCTTAAAAAGTTCAGGATTTTCTACTATAAGTTTAGTCGCAGCCTCAGTATTTTCAACGGAAAAACGGTAACCACCCACCACTTCCTCAAAGTCAGCTTTTATCTTTTTAGCGGAGTTTTCGTCTATTCCGTAAACGGTTACAAAGTCCCCAGTATACTTGTTTTTAAGTTCAATAGGAGTTCCCTCTGCCACGATTTTACCACTATCAATAATAACCACGTAATCAGCGTCAGCCGCCTCTTCCATATAGTGCGTGGTGAGAAACACCGTCATTTTATCATTCTTCCTAAGGCTATCAATTACCGCCCAAATGTTAGTTCTAGTCTGCGGATCAAGCCCCGTGGTCGGTTCGTCAAGAATAAGAATACGAGGGTTATGGATAAGTGCCCTAGCAATATCCGCCTTTCTTCTCTGCCCGCCAGAAAGTTTCCCAACTGGTCTGTTGATAAAATCTTTAAAGTTTAAGAGGTCAGATAGATATTCAATTCTATCTTTCGCTTCTTTTCCAACGATGCCGTAAAGGCTGGCACGATGAATAAGATTATCCTTAACTGAAAGAGATTTATCGAGGGCGGAATTCTGAAAAACAACCCCTAACGCGCGCTTGGTCTTTTCCCAGTCGTTATCAATATCAAAGCCGTCTATAAACACTTTACCGCTATCCTTACTTAATACGCCGGAAAGCACGGAAATAGTAGTCGACTTTCCCGCACCGTTAACGCCTAAAAAGGCAAAGAGTTCGCCCTCTTTCACCTTAAAACTAAGGTCGGAAACGGCTTTCACATCGCCGTAACTTTTATATAAATTCTCAATTCTAATAACGTCACTCATTTTAGTCATCCTTAAAAGTTTCTTCGGCTATCGCGTTAAACACGTCCGTCTTAACTAACGCAAGCCCTTTTTTCGTATCGCCCAAAAGCAAAAGGCTATCCCCCGACTTAATATTAAAAACCTCACGAGCCTCTTTTGGGATAACTATTTGCCCCTTTTCGCCAACCTTACACACACCAAAAAGATATTTGTTTTTTTCCGTCTGCATAATCCTCCTCCTGGAATGAAAAGTAGGAAAAGTATAACTTTTCTCACTAGTATTATAAGCCAAAAAAACAACGCTGTCAAGTATTTTATAAAATTTTTCTTTACTAATTAGTCGTTTTGTGATAGAATACGCTAAGAGGTAATTATGAAAAAATCGTTTATCAATTACGCGCACAGAGGCGCAAGTGAATACGCACCGGAGAACACTCTGCTCTCTTTTTACCTAGGTGTTTATATGGGAGCAAACGGAATTGAAACGGACGTGCAACTGACAAAAGATAACGTTGCCGTTTTATTTCACGATGACACTTTGAAAAGAGTTACTAACGAAGAAGGGTCGATTAGTGATTACACCTTAGCGGAACTTAAAAACTTTTGGGTTTATAATAAGGAAATAAAGGATAAGATTATAACCTTAGAGGAGTTTTTGGTTCGTTTCGGAGTTATGGACTTAACGCTCGCCATTGAACTTAAAGGAGATAACACCGCAAAAATCACTACCGAGTTAGTAGAAAAATATAACCTCAAAGACAAAGTAGTTTTAACCTCTTTTAAGTATAAAGAGATACTTGACGCAAAAAAATTCGCTCCGCATATTAAGACTGGATATCTTGCGAATAAGGTTGACGACGAACTTTTAGAAAAAATGAAAGAAGATAAAATCGAGGAACTTTGCCCCGAGGCAAAAATCATAACGCCAACGCTTTGCAAAAAGTGGCACGATTTGGGCTTTAACGTACGCGCGTGGGGTGTTTCCAATACCGATTATATGAAGAGCGCGTATCTTTCTGGGGTTGACGGAATGACCGTTAACTTCCCTGATAAACTGCAAAAACTTCTCGACGAGGCAAAATAGTATGAAAGTATTAAAAATGCAAAAGAACAGCAAAAACTGCATTATCTGCGGAATGGAAAACGAGTTCGGCTTAAAAGCACCATTTTATGAGCTAGATGACGGCACGGTTGCATCGGTTTTTACCTTTAAGTCTCACCACCAAAGTTACCCTGACCGCACGCACGGCGGAATGATAAGCGCACTTCTTGACGAGCTTATGGGAAGGGCGTTATGGATAAAAGAGCCGGAAATGTTTGGCGTAACCACCACCCTTTCGATTACTTATAGAAAGCCAGTTCCCCTAGATACTAAAGTTAAGGCGCGCGCATATTTAACCCATAATTCTAAAATCGGGATTTCCGCAAAAGGGGAAATTTATTCTATGGACGGAAAACTTTTAGCAGAAGGCTGTGCGAGATATTTTAAGATGCCCTTTAACAAAGTTTTTGACGAGGCTTCAAGTTTTCACGAAGAGATGTGTTACGAGCCACCTATGGATTTAACGGAAATCGATTTTCCAGAAATTAAAATTTAATCACCAGTTCCTCCTCAGTAACCTTTTTATTCTGTTTAGAATAATATGTATTACTACCAAGGAGGAATTTTTTATGTGCTGTCTTTTTGGCAACAACGATTGTTGCAGAAACAATAACGTGCGCTTTATCCGCGGTCCGCAAGGCCCGACTGGTGCGCAAGGTGCAAGAGGTCCACAAGGTCCGCAGGGTGCTACTGGCCCCGCTGGTCCACAGGGTCCGACTGGTGCTACTGGTGCGATAGGTCCTCAGGGGCCCGTTGGTCCCGCTGGTCCTATCGGTGCTACTGGTCCTCAAGGTCCTATTGGTGCAACTGGTGCGACTGGAGCGACTGGCGCAACTGGTCCTCAAGGTCCTCAGGGACCTGTTGGTCCTACCGGTGCTACTGGTGCTACTGGTCCCGTTGGTCCTCAAGGCCCTGCGGGAACTAACGACGCTATTTACGCAAGCGGAACGACTGCCACGATAGCGGCTGGAGCAATTATCCCGCTCGCACTTACCGCAAGTACTACTGATACTACTATGAGCGTTAGCGATAATAGCGTGGTAATCGGTGAAGCTGGCTCGTATCTTGTTTCTTATTACGTTAGCGGTTCAGTTGCTACTGGTGATAGTATCACCACCCTTTATCTTAACGGCGCGCCCGTTGGTGGCGAAAGCATCACTCAATCTAGCGGTGTGGGTGCTGCTAGCAAAACGATTATACTAAACCTTGCTGCTGGCGACACCTTGTCGTTATATAACGACTCGGCTACTGAAATGGCGTTATCTGACGCGTCGATAACTGCATTGAAACTCTCTTAATTTGCTTTTTGTTTCATAACGTTTCTCTCTTATTAAAAAAGTGCATCTCGTTTGAGATGCACTTTTTTTAGTTAAACATTTTTGATAATCTAAGTAAACTTAATCTTCTTCTCATATAAGGGTGATATTTTAGCCCTTCCTCGTAAAGTTCACGGCTAACTGCAATATCCTCATAAGTTAATGCACATTCCGACTTTTTCATAGCCTCTAACACTTGTTCATAGGTGGGAACTGAGGCAACAATCTCCCTAATTTTTTGCCAGTTATCTTCAATAGATTTCGGATTTATACCATCAGTGATGGTATCGGGAGTGTTGAGTTTAATAACCTCATCTTTTAATTCGCCGTAATGAGAAAGAACGTCCTCCCAGTCGATAACTTCCTTGTGTGCAGTAATCTTTTCTTTTTTATAGAGCTCGCCGTAAATCTTTAAAATTGCAAGGGTAGCGACACCGACTTTTTTACCGTGAAAATCGGAGATTTTTCCCTCTAACAGTTTTTTGCATTCCCAAAAGTGCGAAGTTATATGCTCCGTTCCGCTTGCAGGGCGGGAAGTTTTGGTAAAGCCCATTCCTATTCCAGTTAAAAGTAACGCCTCGAAAACTGCCGCTGCGCTCTCTTCGTCGTCAGCGGTAACTCTATCTGCAAGCGCCATAATTTTATCAGTTGCCAGTCGGGTTAGGTTAGCAACCTTTTCGCAGTAATATTCCCCAGTTATAAGTGCGGAAACTTGCCAGTCGATAAGCCCCACGTATTTTCCAACCATATCGCCAAAGCCCGCTGACTTTAATTCCTTAGGAGCAGCCGCCAAAATTTTAGTATCGGCGATTATAACCTCAGGAGATTTAGCCTCGTAAGTAACCTTAAAATTACCGTCGGTAAGAGGGGCGTTATAAGATGCAAACCCGTCCATACTTGCAGCGGTAGCAAAGATGCAAAGAGGCTTATTTGCTTCAGCCGACGCTTTTCTGCAAATATCGTTTAAGGATCCCGTTCCAACGGAAATAACTCCGTCAACTTCCTCTAAAAGTTCTTTGATTTTTTGCACTTCTTTAACGGTCGCCTCTCTTAAATTTTCGTAGATTTTATATTCAATTTCAAAATCTTTGAGGCTTTCTATTATTCCGTCTGCCGCGCGAAGAGTGTTGTTGTCTGCGACTAATAAAAGTTTTTTCCCAAATCCATTTTTTAATAAAATCTCGCCAACGCGTTTTACCGCACCACTCTCCACTACTATATCTTTAATAGTCAGTTGATGTTCCCTACCACATTCGCAGTTAGAAAACTCTTCTCTCATCTTAGCTAAATCCAACATTTTATGCCTCCGTATAAACAATATATTCTCCGTTATCAGTAATATAAACGCCTACGTCACCGTAAACGTCCGTTCTATAACAATTATAACGCGCGTTCGCTACTTGTAATCTATTCAAAACGCCCGAGTCTGGGTTGTCTTTATAATTATTCCCCGAAACGCTAATAATAGCATTTTGCGGTTGCAATAAGTATAAAAACTCGTTAGAAGAACCACTTGCAGAGCCACCGTCAGAAACCTTTAAAAAGTCCACCTCTTCAAGGTTTACGGTAACGCCCTCGCTCCCCAAATACAAATTATAAAAGTTAAAGTCGTTTTGGTCTATCACTAACTGTTCTTCCGTTTTAGTCGCATCGCCGGATAGAACGAATCTTACGCCGTCAATCTCAAGATAAACAATGGGAGATAAATCGTTCACTTCGTTTTCGCTAGGAGTAATCGAGCCGTTAAAGCGCGCGTAACTCCCGCCTTTTTTGCTGGGCGATAAAAATACTAAACTATATCCGTCACCTAAAACACAATCGTAAAAATCCGAATAATCAGTTACTATCTTCTTTTCCTCGATTAGATTTAATATCCTTTCGTATTCTGGTAACATGCTTAAATGCGTAAGCACTTTTGGGATATATATTTTCCCGACCGTAAAGTTATTAAGTATTGTTCGAACGTTACCTATATGTTCGTCGTCAGGGTGAGTTAAAATAAAGTAATCAATATTCTCACCGCATCTTTCTTTAATCTTATTAACGACCTTTTCCGTAACGTCTTTGGTGTAAGCACCGCTGTCAATCACCAAATTTTTGCCGTCACTAAATCTTACGATAATACACTCTCCGTCGCCAACGTCTAAAAATTCCACTAAAGAAGTGTAAACCGTCTTGTTATCAGAATCGTTTTCCTCAGCTCCGCCACTTAAAATTGGCGGTTCTTTTGGAGCATCGCCGTCTGTAACAGGCTGAACGCACCCGCAAAATAAACTAGTTATTATTAGTAGCAGTGTAATCGATAAAACTTTTATCCTTTGTAAACTCAAAATTATTTCTCCGTTTTGGAAGGTTTTTTGCCACTACTAAGCGCGTTTAATTCCGCCTTGATTTTCGGAATATACTCAATCGCACACTGATACCCTAAATCGTACATTTTGCTACCTTTACCAAAAGAAAGCGAGGTATATCCGTTTAAGTCGGGGTGAATCATAACGTCACTGAACTCGTATCCTTTCGCCCACGGCTCTTTTACGTCCGTTTGGTAAGTTGGGAAAATCCTTGATAAAATGCTAGGTTTTGAAGATTCCGTTTTGAGGTCAACGCCTATAACGTAATCAGCACCTAGTTTTTTCACCACGTCTGCTGGAATGGAATTCGTATATGCACCGTCAACGTATCTAACGTTATTTATAACTATCGGCTTAAAAAAAGGCGGGATACAGCAAGACGCACAAACCGCATCCGCAACGCTCCCCTTATCAAACACGAATTCTTTTCCCGATTCTATCTCGGTTGCAACCGCGCGGAAAGGCTTCTTTAATTCCTCAATATTAAGCGCGCCTATCTCCCTGTTCACCACAGAAAACAGCCCGAAAGTGTCCATACCGATCATCGTGAAGTTTTTAATCTCACTAAAATCAAGCCTTCCTAGCATTTCAAAAATATCAGTTGACGAATATCCGTTACAGTAAAACGCACCGACGATACTGCCGATGCTCGTGCCCGCAACCATATCGACCTCGATACCGTTATCCTCGAGAGCGCGAAGTACGCCAAGATGCGCAAACCCCTTCGCTCCACCAGAGCCAAGTGCAAGCCCTATTTTTATTTTCCGCTTACGGCTTTTAAAAAGCCAACTAAATAAGCCCATTACTCTCCTTCTTTACCGTCCGTTTTCTTTCTAGCAACTTTAACAATAAACACGGCAAGCAAAATAATTGCAAGCGCAAACAACGCGTAAAGTATGTAATCAAGACTCTTAATATCCCAAAAGGTTATACAAAGTTGGGCTAAAAGTGAAATTATTATTCCCGCAACGATATTACCTAAAACCACCATAGGCATAGCGTCTTTAAATTTTAAGTTCAAAAATACGGCGATTGCAGTTCCCGTCCACACGCCCGTCATTGGCAAAGGGATTGCTACGAACACGAAAACGCCTAGCATTTTAAGAGCCTTTGCAGAGAATTTTTTGCCCTTGGATTTTTGATTGTCAAGAGTTTCTGTCGCTTTATCGTTAAAATAGTTCTCTACTTTAGTTGCAAACGTGGAAAACCACTTTATTCTCTTCAAAAGATTTAATATAGGACGAAGTAGAAAATATATAGGAAAGAAAACTAAGGTAGAGCCAAGCCACCCTAATAAGAACGCCTCTATTAAACCAAATCCTGCGCCCCTAGCGAAAACTATTCCGCCTTTTAGTTCAATAAGCGGAACGAAAGACATAACAAGCGTTGCCCATAAATCGTTTCCTATAAGTTTTTGAATAAATTCTACCATAAACCACCAAAAGCCTTTGCGTTTTTTACAAATACAAGTATAATGTAAATAAGAAAAAAAATCAACCGAATTAAAGTTAATTATAGGTGAATATGACGACCCAGCAAATGTTATCCCTACTAAGAAAGGGAATATCTAAATACAAACTCATTAAAGACGGCGATAAAATAGCCGTCGGAGTATCAGGCGGAAAAGACAGCGTAACGCTTCTTAAACTCCTAGCAGAGTATAAGCGCTTTTCCCCCGAACGATTCGAGCTTATCGCAATAACCATAGACCTTAATTTTTCCCACGCAGAAACAGATTATTCAAGTATAAAAAACCTTTGCGATGAACTCAGCGTTGAATACATAGTGGAAAAGACGGATATAGGTCAAATCGTTTTTGACGTAAGAAAGGAATCTAATCCCTGCGCGTTATGCTCTAAAATGAGAAAAGGCGCACTCAACAACGTCGCAAAAGCGCACGGGTGCAACAAGGTTGCAATCGGTCACCACGCAGACGATTTAGTTGACACCCTTATGTTATCGTTATTCTACGAAGGAAGGCTCTCCACCTTTGCTCCAAAAAGTTACTTTGATAAAATGGAGTTAACCCTTATCAGACCTATGATAATGATAAAAGAAGCGGACGTTTTATCTTATTCAAGAACGCTCCCGATTATTAACAGTTGTTGCCCTGCAAACAAAC
>JAFQLO010000080.1 GCA_017414525.1 Clostridia bacterium
AGTTTATGTGATCGCCGTTGCCTTTATCGTATCTATCGCCGAAAAAGGCACTATCCATATCTATGCTTTCAAAATCTATTATAGGAGCGGACGCATCGAAAAAGTGAAGCCCGCCGCCAACTAGTTTTGAAATACTTTCCGAAAGTTTATCAGTAGTTAAAGGACCAGTTGCAACTATCGTGTATTCATTAACGTCGATATTTTCAACTTCTTCGCAAACTACGGTTATATTCTTTTCCGCTTTGATTTTTTCGGTAATATATTCGGAAAATTTATCCCTATCAACGGCTAAGGCGTTGCCCGCGGGGACTCTAAACTTATCCGCCGCCTCCATAGTAATAGAGCCTAGTTTTCTTATCTCCTCTTTTAGTAGCCCCGCTGCGTTTCCGTAAACGTCGTTGCTCTTTAAGGAGTTTGAACACACCAGTTCTGCAAACCCCTCGCTTTTATGTGCGGGAGTAAACTTTTTAGGCTTTATATCGAAAAGTTCAACTTCTATTCCACTTTTTGCCAAGCGGTAAGCCGCCTCTACGCCTGCTAGCCCCCCGCCGATTGCCTTAATTTTTTTCATCTTGTCCGTATTTGCACTTCTTTGAAGAGCATTTTTCCTTGTCGTTAACTAAAACGGTAAAAGCACCACACTCTGGGCATTTTTTACCCGTTGGAATATCCCAACTCATAAACTTACATTGTGGATAACCAGAGCAACCGTAAAAGACTTTTCCGCCACGGCTGAGCATTTTCTTAGTTGGTTTTCCGCACTCGGGGCAAGTTCCCACGCTCTCGGTCATACTAACCGTATTGTTACACTTGGGATAATTACTGCAAGCCAAAAACTTACCAAACTTGCCTTCCCTTTCCACCATCATAGCACCGCACTTAGCGCAAATTTTATCGGTAGGAATAACCACTTTTTCGTTAACTGGTTTGATGTTTTGGCAATTTGGATAATTACTGCAAGCGTAATAGTTGCCGTATCTACCGCTGTTTATTATCATCGGTGCACCACACTTATCACACAAAACCTCGGTTATTTTTGAGTTTTTAAGTTGTTCCTCAAAAGGAGAATAGAAGTCTGCAATAAGTTTTCTCCAGTCCTTTCCTCCCTCGCCGATATCGTCTAAATCGTCTTCCATCTTCGCCGTGAACGATATATCCAT
Organism: Clostridia bacterium; assembly: GCA_017414525.1. Taxonomy (GTDB): domain Bacteria; phylum Bacillota; class Clostridia; order Christensenellales; family Borkfalkiaceae; genus UBA1259. The sequence goes on from JAFQLO010000080.1 coordinate 1,161, forward strand.
AACGTCGGGGAAGTATTTAACCAAAAAGTCTATGAGCGAATAACTGATGTCGTTAGGAACTAAGAACTTCTTTTCCTTTCTTACGTATTCTCTCTTTTTATCGGAGAGTTTTGCCATAATAGTAGCGTAAGTTGAAGGTCTGCCTATTCCCTTATCTTCCATACTCTTAATGAGCGTTGCCTCGGTATAACGCGTTGGAGGCTTGGTAAACTTCTGCTCCTTGGTAATAGCGTTGAGGTTAAGTTTATCGTTCTCGTTAAGGTTAGGCAAAAGTGCGTTTCCGCCCTCTTCGTCCTCTTCCTTCTTCGTATCGTCGTAAACTACCGTATACCCCTTAAACACTAGTGATTTTCCGCTAGTCTTTAAGCCGTAATCGCCCGCAGCAACGTCAACGGAAACGCCGTCGTATTTAGCCTCGGTCATCTGCGATGCGATAAAACGCTCGTAAATAAGTTTATAAAGCCTATACTGGTTTTTATCCAAAATATCCATAACGCTCTCGGGAGTTATCCTAACGTCGATAGGTCTTATTGCCTCGTGCGCGTCTTGAGCGTCCTTTTTCGAGCGGTAAACGTTGGGTTTAGCGGGGAGATATTCCTCGCCGTAAGTTTCCTTAATGTAATTTAACGCACTCTTTTGAGCCTCAGTAGAGATTCTAACCGAGTCCGTTCTCATATAGGTAATGAGAGCAAGATGCCCTTTTGGCGTTTCCACACCCTCGTATAGTCTTTGCGCAATCTGCATAACCTGAGGAGCGGTCAAGTTTAATCTTATCGATCCGTCCTGTTGCAAGGTGCTAGTTATATACGGTGCAGGCGCGTGTGATTTGGTGAGCGCGCGCTTGACCGATTTAACGATAAATTCAGAATTTTTCAACTGATTTTCAACTAGATCAGCCTCGTCTTTACTTGCAGGTTTATACTTCTTGCCCGCCTTTTCCACGAGAAGAACCTTAAACGCACTCTTATTTTCGGGATTAACGTCCGCCTTTAAGTTCCAGTATTCTTGTGGCTTAAACGCAGCAATTTCCCTCTCTCTATCCACGACCATTTTAAGCGCAACCGACTGAACTCTTCCTGCTGACAAGGTTTCGTTAAGTCTTGATGATGCTGCGGGAGAAATACTATAACCAACTATTCTATCGAGCACCCTTCTTGCTTGCTGTGCGTCAACTAGGTTTTTATCAATCTTTCTGGGATTTTGAAGTGCCTTTTTAACGGCGTTTTCACTAATCTCGTTAAACTCTATTCTGTTCGCCTGCTCTTGGTCTAGCCCCAAAACTTCCGCTAAGTGCCACGAAATTGCCTCTCCTTCTCTATCCGGGTCGGTTGCAAGATAGATTGCTTCTGCCTTGCTTGCTTTTTCTTTTAACTCTTTTACTATATTGTGTTTATCTGGCATAATTTCATAACTAGGTTCATAATTATGCTCTACATCTACTGC
>JAFQLO010000005.1 GCA_017414525.1 Clostridia bacterium
CTGCTGCTCCCGTAGCAGTTGCTGCTGCTCCCGCTGCAGCTGCAGATGCTCCTGCTGCTGAAGAAAAGACCGAATTCAAGGTAGTTCTTAAAGCTGTTGGCGCTAACAAAATCGGCGTTATCAAAGTTATTAAAGACGTTACCGGTTTGGGCCTCGTTGAATCTAAAGCACTCGCTGAAGATGGCAAGGTAATCAAAGAAAGCGCTACCAAGGAAGAAGCTGACGCTATGATCGCTAAGTTCAAAGAAGCTGGCGCAGAAGTTGTTGCTGAATAATTTCTTGATTAATAAGTCTAAAGAAGAGCATCGGAAATCCGATGCTCTTTGTCTTTTAAAAAATATTCGCGACTTTTTAATATTTTATTTTAAATTTGACTTGTTTTATCAGTTAAATGCTAAATAAATATTGACAATTTTATTAAAAACAGTTAAAATATATCAGTAAGTATTTATTCATTGGAGAATGATATGAAAGGTATTAAAAGAATTTTAGTAAACATTGTTGCCGTTATTATGCTCGTTGCTACTTGTATGAGCCTCACTGCGTGCAAAGACGTTAGAACTATGGAGCTCAAACTTAAAGTATACGATTATGCTAATAAGAACTTCCAAGAAATCACTATGACCGTTGATCTTTACGCTCACCTTGCACCTAAGACTGTTGATGCAATCGAAGGTTACGTTAAAGACGGTTATTATAACAACACTATTTTCTACGAATTGGAAGGCTTTGGCTCACAAGTTATGCTCGGTGACCTCGTTGAAAAAGACGGTGCTATTGCTCAAAACGCAATTAAACCCGAACTTGGTGTTGGCGAGTTCGCTGCCGGCGGTGTTCCCGGTTCAAACCTCACTAGTTCAAAAGGCTCAATCGGTCTTTGGAGAAACTGGACGGCTTACGACAACACTTATAAAGTAACCAACTCTTTGGGTTCTGGTAGAGCAACTTGGTATATGCCTACTGCTACTTCTGAGATTGCCGCTTATAAAGATTGGTTCTGCGTGTTCGCTCAAATTGATTTGACCAACACCGACAACTCAAAAGCTATGGATCTTATCGTAAAGGCTTTCGATAGTTCTGATGATATTAAAGAATATGAGATTTACTATACTGGTGAGTATGACGCTGAAAAAGTAAACGAAAACTACGGTTTGAAGTTTAACTATATGAGCGAAGTTCTCTTCAGTGAAGACGATGTTGAAGATCTCTTTAAGGCTGAGGGTGCACAGTATACTGCTTATAATCACCAAACTATAAGAGTACCCCTTGCTCCCGAAACGGAAGAGTTCGCAGTTAAAATCGTATCAGCAAATATGAAATAAGAATTAAGTAAAAGAAAAAACAGCGGTTATTAACCGCTGTTTTTTTGTTTTAAAAAAGTCTGGGTTAATTCTCTGACTTTTTTAAGTTGACGATTTTTCTATTCGTTATTTCAAAGGTGCAGTAATTTACTTCGTAAGTGCGCTCGCCGTTTTTATATACAAGCCCTACCTCGTCAATACTTCTAAAAGTTGGCGGGGGCATTATTCCTATAAAGTCACCCAAGTAGTCTTTTAGCAACAACGCCTTTTCTTTTAGTGCGTCGCTAAGAAATGGTTCGGGGTTGCCACCGACAAGGAGTTCCTCTAAAAATGCGAAAGGTATAATCTTTTCGCTAAGATTTTCTAGGTCAAAGGTTAGTGCGTGATTGACTTCAATTAATTTTTTCTTAAAAGTTCCGCTAGTAAATTCCCAAGTTGTTTTAACTGTGTGCTTTGCAACGTCTAAAAACTCCTCGATAGTTATTAAATCGCCGTTAATTTCAAAGCCCTTAACCTCGCGGGAAAAGACTTTTTCGACGTTATTACTTAGTTTATAAACGTTTAAGAGATTCGTTTTGCCCGTTAAAAGAACGGCTACGAGATTTTCGTTGTTTAAACTAAAAAATTGAATGGTTGAAGAATGAGCAAAAAACTTTTCGTTATCGGCAAAGAAACAGTCAGTTTTCTCAATGGAAATTTTCAAACAATTTTCAGTGAACACCGTCACCACCGTGTCGGTGCTTTTGTTTTGTGCAAGAACCTTAAACTCATCCGTGTGGTAACTTTTGAGCGTCTTGATAAAATATCCACCTTTCATATCTGTGACGGTGACGTTTTCTGGCGGGGAAGAAAGAAAGGAGGAGTTTACGATAAAGTTAATTTGTTGTTCGTTTGAAACGAGCGAGCAGATTTCGATAAAAGGCGGCTCACCGCTTACGTTTATCGATTTAACCGTGTCGGAAATCACTCCGTAATATATGCCGTTAAGTTTTATTGCCGCGGGGTACGCGCTAGAAAAATATAAATACATTCTTTAAAATCTATGTATAATTTTATTTTTTATGTCAATAACGAGTATACAAATTAATTTTAAGGAGTGTAATATGAACAAAATTTACGGTTACAAAGAAGAGGACGTTATTGGCCTAGCGGAGTTTATTAAGGCACGGAAAAAGGAGTCGCTCACCGATATTTTTTCCCTTTACGCAAAAAGTTCTGGGAAAGCAAAGGGGACTGTTAGAAATCTTTACTACGCGCTCGCAAAAACCACGAGGACGGACGAGGAATTTTGCAAAAGATATTTTGATGGAAAGCCTTTATCAGTAGGTAAAATCGAGAGCTTTTCGCAGGATGAGGAAAAGCAATTAATTAAAAAGATTTTATTAGGAAGAAAGGACGGACAGTCGGTTAGAGGGATAATTATGGAACTTAGCGACGGTGACGCTAAACTTGCGCTTAGGTATCAAAACAAGTTTAGAAACGCGTTTAAGAATAAGCCACGCTTAATTGCGGAAATAGTTAAAGAACTTAAAGACGAGGGGCAGGAAATAGGGCAATATTCCCGTGTGGATAATCCCGCAGAGTATATTAGCGAAAAGCACCTTGGTGCGCTAAAAAGAGAGATAAATAATTTGGTGGGAAAAATTGCACTTAAAACCAAAAAAGAAAACGAAATATTGAGAGAAAGAGTGAGCGTTTTAGAGCGTGAAAATCTAAGGCTATCTACCCTTTTATATGGTGACGGAAAGAAGGTTGGGGCGGCTAGGTATTTTAAAGTAAGGGGGCGTGAAGAACTGCTTAATTGAGAGGTGCACAAAAATTGTTGCATTGATAAGGCAAAAATGATATAATAATTCCATAAACTTTCGTTTCCTCAACAACTTTTGAACTTTCGTTGAACTTGCGTTGAGGCTTATAAGATATAATATAAAAAACTTTATAAGGAAAAGTGTATGGATTTATTTAAAAAGTGTGAACAATTAGAAAAAGTTAAATACGCTAAAGAGAAGGGCGTTTATCCTTACTTCCACCAGTTAAACTCAAAGCAAGGCCCAGAGGTCGTTATGGAGGGTAAGGAAATAATAATGATAGGTTCTAATAACTATCTTGGTCTTACTTCTCACCCAGAGGTTATCGAGGCGGGCGTTAAGGCGTTAGAGCAGTACGGTAGCGGGTGTTCGGGCAGTAGGTTCTTAAACGGAACGCTCACCGCACACGTTGAACTTGAAAAGGAACTTGCGGAATTTTTGAATAAAGAGGACGTGGTTACTTTCTCAACAGGTTTTCAAAGCAATCTCGGCATAATTTCCGCTATCGCTGGTAGAAACGACGTTATTCTTTGCGACAAGGAAAACCACGCTAGTATTTACGACGGTTGCAGACTGTCGTTTGCAAAAATGCTTAGGTATAACCACTCGGATATGGAAGATTTAGAGAGCAAACTTAAAACGGTCGATACCTCCGTTTCGGGAATTTTAATCGTTACCGACGGCGTGTTCAGTATGGGTGGAGATATTTGTAAACTCCCAGAAATAGTTAAACTTGCTAAAAAGTACGGGGCAAGGGTTATGGTGGACGATGCTCACGGACTTGGCGTTCTGGGCGAACACGGTAGAGGCACGGCTGAATATTTCGGCTTAGAGGAGGACGTGGACATCTATATGGGCACATTCTCAAAATCTTTGGCAAGCCTCGGCGGTTATATGGCGGCTAAAAAGGAAGTGTGCGAATACGTGCGCCACGTTTCTCGTCCGTTCATCTTCTGTGCTAGCATAACACCGTCAAACGTAGCGTGCGCAAGAGCGGCTTTAAGGATATTAAAGAGAGAACCTCAAAGGGTTAAGGCTCTTCGTGATATAAGTAACTATATGAGAGCGGGCTTAAAGGCTAACAACGTCAACATAATCTCAATTGACGAAACTCCTATTATTCCTATCTATACTTACGAGGACGAAAAGGCGTTCATGGCGTGCAAACTTCTCTTTGATAGAGGCGTTTACGTCAACCCCGTAGTATCTCCCGCAACACCAGTTGGTCAAGCATTACTTAGAACCAGTTACACCGCAACGCACACAGAATCGCAAATGGATAGAGCGATTGAAAAAATTGTAGAAGTATTAAAAATTTTAGAAGTGTAATTTAACCCCCGAGCGTTTCGCTCGGGGGTTAACTATTAAAATGAAATAAAAACGTTGTAAAAGTTGCAAATATAAATGAAAAGTGCTAAAATAGAGGTGCGACATTTTTAATAATTTTAAGAATGAGTATACTTATAGGGCATAAGTGTACCCTTTTTCGCATTAAAAAATCTTATTCTTAAGATTATTTTGTTAAAAGTGTCGCAGCTTAAGCGAAAAGTCACTTTGCTAGTGTCGTTTCGCTGTAAACGGCACTTTTTTAATTTTGATATTTTAGGAGGTTATTTATGGCAAAAGAACAAAAGAAAAAAGTTTTGGGCATTTTTGCGGTTATACTCTGTTTGTGTGCAGGTGCGTTGGCAACGTATCTTGTCTTAAACAACCAAAACGAAAAACCTGAGCATACCCACGAATATTCTGCCGAATATAAGCGCGATGAAGTTAATCATTGGTTTGAGTGCGAATGTGGAGAAAAGAGTGAAGTTGAAAATCACACTTTCGTTGACGGGGTTTGTATTTGTGGTTATGAAGAAGGGCACGTTCACAATTTTAACGAAACGAAGTCCGACGCAAATAATCACTGGTCAGAGTGTGAATGTGGAGAAAAAGACCAAGTGGAAAGTCATACTTTCGTAGGCAATAAATGTGAGTGCGGTTACGAGAAGGAAGAAGAGGGCGGAAATCCAGTAAATCCTGAAACTCCAACTCCGCCAACGCATAGTCATAACTATGAGAGCAAGTTTAACGAAACTCATCACTGGAAAGAGTGCGCTTGCGGAGATAAAACGGAACTTATTGCGCATAGCGGTGGAAAAGCAAGTTGCATTAATAAGGCAGAGTGCTTAACTTGTGGTCAGCAATATGGAGAAATTGGTAACCATTCGTATGGGGATTGGATGTCTAACGGAAACGGCACACATACGAAAACTTGTGGAAACGATAATAGTCATAAGATAACTGAAAGCTGCATCGATAATGGTAATAAAGTTTGTGTGTTTTGTGGAGCAAGTATAGAAACTTATTCTAGAGTAGAGGATAAAATATACTTCGGTTCTTATCCTCAAACAGAAGTGACGGATAATGCCTTTAAATCAACACTTAACAATTTAGCGGGCGAGTTACCGACAGCGAGCAACAATAGAAATTGGACGAGTTACGGATATTATATAGAAGGAAAAGAGGAGAATTTTATGTGGTATATAGACGTAACTACTGGCGGTAAAAAGTACAGGGGTGTGTACTTCACTTCATATAGACCGTGTTGGGCGACAGATGTTAGTAGCAGTAGTGACAATACTTTTCAAGACGAAAATGGATACTATACAAATACTATATATTGGTTTGAGTATGAACCTATAGAATGGAGAATCCTTTCTGAAAGCGCTGGGAAAGCACTCTTAATGTCAAATTTAGTACTTGATAGCCAAGCATATCAAAATAAATGTTACAAATCAGGATATCATTATTGTACGGATAGCAATGGGGCACCACTCTATACTTACGCAAGTAATTATAAATATAGTACTATGAGAAATTGGCTAAACGACAACTTTTATAACACTGCCTTTGATAGAATAGAAAAAGAAATAATAAATATTGTACTGGTAGATAATAGTGCAAGTAGTATGATGGTAACAGAGTCAAAATTTGCCTGCGAAAGCACATACGATAATATTTTCCTTTTAAGTTTGAGAGAAATAACAACGACTGCTTATGGGTTTGATGATGACACTTTTGCGAACGACGTGTCAAAACAACTAAAAACTACTGATTATTCACGATGTCAAGGTTATGATATTTATTCAAGGAATTATGGGCGTAGGGGGTTTTGGTGGTTACGAACTCCTACTAGTTTTGGTGACGAAGTGAAAGCTGTAGGCGGTGATGGCAGGGTTAATTATGCGCGTTTTATGGACTATACTGCTTTTGGCGTTGTACCAGCAATTCAAATTAAATTAAATTAGTGTTTGCAGAAATCAAACAAAAAGGCAAGTAAAAACTTGCCTTTTTTGATGCTTAAATAAAATATTTAACCTAATTTTTTAACGACTTCGTTACCGACTTCTTTTGTGGTGGCGGTGCCGCCGAGGTCGGGGGTGAGAACTTTTTTCTCAACGAGGATTTCCTCTATAATATCGAGGAGTTTTTTGCCCCAGTCTTCGTGGCCGAAGAAGTCTAGAAGTTGGCTTGCTGACCAAACGGTGGCGAGGGGGTTAGCCAAGCCTTTTCCTGCGATATCGGGAGCAGAGCCGTGGATAGGTTCAAACATTGATGGGAACTTTCTTTCGGGGTTTAAGTTTGCGCCCGCTGCGAGTCCCATTCCGCCAGCGATTGCCGCGCCGAGGTCAGTTAAAATATCGCCGAAGAGGTTAGAGGTTACCACTACTTCAAAGCGTTTGGGGTCTTTAACCATAAACATACTAGCAGCGTCAACGAGGTAGGAATAAGTTTTAACGTCGGGATATTCCGCGCTGATTTCCTTAAAGATTTTATCCCAGAAAACCATTGAATAGTTGAGTGCGTTGCCTTTACTGATACTGGTAAGAGTCTTTTTCTCTTTCCTTGCAAGTTCAAACGCGTAGCGGATAACTCTTTCACAACCTACTCTTGAGAACACACCGTCTTGGATAACCACTTCGTTTGGTTTATCTTTATAGAGCCAGCTACCGCTACCCGCGTATTCGCCCTCGGAGTTTTCGCGAACGAATATCATATCTACGTCCTTTTCGCTTACGCCTTTTAATGGGCACGGTGCGCCTTTTAACAGTTTAACTGGGCGAAGATTTATATACTGGTCAAACTTCTTTCTTATAACTAATAGCAAATCCCAAAGCGAGATGTGATCGGGTACGCCCGGTGCGCCTACCGCTCCTAAGAAGATTGCGTCAAACTTACTTAACGTTTCTATGCCGTCTTCCGCCATCATTCTGCCAGTTTCTTTATAATATTCGCAGCCCCACGGGAAGTGAGTAAATTCAAACTTAAACTCGCCAGAGAGTTCTGCTACTTTATTTAATACCTTTATGCCCTCGCTTAATACTTCAGGGCCGATTCCGTCACCAGCGATAACTGCTATTTTATGCGTTTTCATATTTTTTCTCCTTTTTTTCGATTTTATCACTTTTCTTTTAAAATGTAAAACGTTTTGATTGACAACTATCCTGTTTAAGAATATAATTGAATTGCAACTAAAATGGTTGCAATTAGGTGTGAAATGAAATTATCGTCTAAAACAAAGTATGGAATAAAAGCTTGCCACTTTTTGGGGCTTAAATATCCAGACGAAGTCGTGCCCGCCAGTATGCTGGAAAGTTACGTTTCGGTGTCGGGAAAGTATCTTGAAAAGATAATGCGAATGTTATCGGGTAGAGGTATCGTTTCTGCTAGCCGTGGTGCAAACGGTGGATACTTCCTCGCTCGTCCGCCAAAAGATATTACCGTTGGCGAGATCGTTCGTGCGCTCGAGGACGATATGGAGATTATCGAGTGCGTTAAAGAGGACGGAAAGTGCAAGTGCTGTCCGTCAAGCGGGGTTTGGAAAAGGCTTTATAAGGGCATAAACGACTTACTTGATTCGATGACCCTCGAACAGATGATTAAAGGAGAACTGCAATAAAAAGTTATGGAAAAACAGATTTATTTCGACCACGCGGCTACTACTCCCGTAGATAAGCGAGTTCTTGAAAAAATGATACCTTTCTTTACTGAAACTTTCGGTAACGCCAACAGCCAGCACGCATTTGGCAGAAGTGCTATGAAAGCGGTTGACGAGGCTAGGGACGGTATCGCTAAACTTATTAACGCTAAACCTAGTGAACTCTATTTCACTTCTGGTGGAACGGAGAGCGATAACTGGGCTATCCGCGGTGTGGCTAACGCTTATAAAAACAAGGGCAAACATCTAATTATTAGCCCTATCGAACACGCGGCTATGATTACCACCGCAAAGGCACTTGAAAAAGAAGGCTTTGAGGTAAGTTTTATGCAAGTGGACGGTGAGGGGTTCGTTAACCTTGAACACCTAAAGAGTATCGTCAGAGAAGATACAATTTTTATCGGCTGTATGATGGCGAATAACGAAGTGGGAACTATCGAGCCTATTAAAGAGATTGCAAAAATCGCCAAGTCTGTCGGCGCGGTTTGCTTTACCGATGCGGTGCAGGCGGCGGGCGTTCTCGATATCGACGTTAAAGATTTGGGCGTTGATATGATGAGTATGAGTTCGCACAAGATTTACGGGCCGAAAGGCGTGGGCGCGCTCTATATTAGAAACGGTCTTAAGGTTGAAAGCATTTTGACTGGTGGGCATCAGGAAAGAATGAAGAGGGGAGGAACTACTAACGTTCCTGGCGTAGTCGGTTTCTACGAGGCGTTTAAGCTTGCTATCGCTGATAGAGAAAAGAACTTTGAATACGTTTCATCTCTCCGCGATAGGTTTATCGATAGAGTGCTAGCAGAAGTTCCGTTTGTTAAGCTCAACGGACCTAGAGAGAATAGACTTCCCGCAAACGCTGACTTTTCCTTTAAGTTTATCGAGGGGGAATCAATACTTTTTAGTTTGGACTTGGCGGGAATTGCCGTTTCATCTGGCTCTGCTTGTTCGTCTGGCTCGTTAGAACCGTCGCACGTGCTCTTAGCGTTAGGACTTCCAGAAGAACTTGCTCACGGCTCTATTAGATTTTCTTTCGGAAAACACAACACCTTGGAGGAAGTTGATTACGCAGTCGAAACTATTAAGAGTGCAGTACAAAGATTAAGAGAAATGTCGCCACTTTTCAAGGCGGAAGGAGATATTAAGTATGTATAACGAAAAGGTAATGGACGCTTTTAAGA